>CAYWAR010000264.1:0-3129 GCA_964455765.1 uncultured Elusimicrobia bacterium | reverse complement strand
CCCCCCCCCCGGCCGGCGCGGGCGTAAATAGTGTTAAAAGACAAGAAGATAGCCGTTCTGGGCGCCGGCCACATGGCGGCCGCGCTCATCGGGGGGATGCTCAAGGGCAAGCTCACCGAGTCGAAGAACATCACCGCCACGCGGCGCTCCCCGGAACCGCTGGAGGAGCTGCGCCGGCGCTTTGACATCCACGCCACGACGGATAATAAGCGGGCCGTCCGCGGGGCAAACATCGTCATCCTCACCATCAAGCCCCAGATGGCCGGCGTCGTGCTCGATGAGATCGCGCCCGTGTGCGATAAAAGACAACTTTTCGTTAGCGTCATGGCGGGGATCAAGACCGAGTTCATCACGGCCCGCCTGCGCAAGCCCAATCCCGTGGTCCGCGCCATGCCCAATACCCCGGCCTTTGTGGACGAAGCGGCCACAGCCGTGGCCGGCGGGGCTCATGCCACCGAGTCGGACCTTAAGACCGCAGAGAGCATATTCCGAGCCGTTGGGAAGGTGGAGACTCTCCCTGAGAATCTTCTCGATGCCGTCACGGGACTTTCTGGTTCCGGTCCGGTCTATATTTACATGGTCATCGAGGCCTTGACTGATGGGGGGGTCAAGATGGGTATCCCCAGGGCCACGGCCTTGCGTTTGGCCGCGCAGACCGTCTATGGCGCGGCAAAACTGGTTCTGGAGACAGGGAAACACCCCGCTATACTTAAAGATGAGGTGACCACTCCCGGCGGCACCGCCATCGCGGCCGTTCATGAGTTGGAATCCAAGGGTCTGAGGACGGTGCTCATGGACGCCGTAGTAACGGCCACGAAAAGATCGAAGGAGCTAAGCGAGCTTTACGGCTGAAGCAGGGAAGAAATCCACTTAAAATGATTAAAAAATATGGATTTCTTTCATTATTTTCGTTGTTTTCCGCCTGCGCCCAAGTCCCCAGTTCGATCGTTTCAGATCGCCTCCTCTCCCCACCTCCGGCCCCCAAGGATATCCCGCCTGCCTCCCGCACCTTCGCCTTGGAGCTCATAAACCGCCGGCGGACCGCAGACATCTCCTTAGAGGTATTCGTGACCGGCCGGGTCCGAACGCGGGGCGAGGTCGTTTCTTCCTTAAAAAGTTGGCATTCTAAGGTCGCATTGGATGTCCCTGCCTTTCTGATCAGAAATCCCAAGGAAGGATTGATACTTTTCGACACAGGACTTTCTTCTCAGACGCCCCGGAAGGCGAATCTACTGATGAGCCTCGTGGATCCGGCCGCGCTGCAATATGAGGCCTCGGCCGGCCAGGACCTGCTGAGCCAACTTTATGAAAATGGTGTAGATCCAAAGGAAATTCGATGGATATTACTATCCCACCTTCATGAGGACCATGCAGGCATGGTCTCGGCCATGCCCCAGGCGGGGGTGATGGTGTCCCGGGAGGAATGGGACCGCTGGAAGGAGCGTTGGGTACAAAAGGGCGGGGGACCGCCCGCTTGGGCCCAGGACATCGAAAAACGGCTGAAACTCGTGGATTTCGACTCAAAACCGGCTTTCGGGCCGATGATCCACGCCGAAGACGCGTTCGGCGACGGTTCCGTCTATCTGACGGATCTCCCCGGCCACACTCCGGGGAATATGGGGGCCCTGGTGGCGCTCGAGGGGGGCCCTGTCCTGCTCACCGGAGACGCGGCCATGGTGGTGGACAATTATCTGGACCTGGCCCTGCCCCTCAAGCCCCGGATAGAGGACTTGGGGCAGTACTGGCGCAGCCTTCACATCATACGCGCGCTCAGCGACTCCATCCCAAGATTGGTGGTGGTCCCTGGGCATGACCTGATCACGCTGAGGATCGCGCAGAGACCCGATATCCCCATCCATGAGGGCAAGGCGCGTAAGGGTCGTTCTCGACGGAAAAAATCTCCGTAAAAAAACACTTGACATCCGCGCGCCGCGTGTGGTATAGTTAACGGACCGAAGGGATCGAAGAGATCTTGTAGGTGGGTTCACTCACACCCGAGCCCTGTCGTTGACAAAGGGCGAAGGCGAGTTTTGTTCTTTGAAAATTTGGTTTTGCGAGCGAATGGGCACCCTATTCGTCCCGACGATGGGATGAGAGGGTTTAAAGGATAAGGTGTGCGAGATGTATCCTTAGGTTCAATTCACCATTTGGGAGTAAACGGAAGTAGGGGCCACGCACGGCCCTGAAAACGTCCAGACCTTTTAATGGAGAGTTTGATCCTGGCTCAGAGTTAACGCTGGCAGCGTGCATAACACATGCAAGTCGAACGGGACATCCGCCGTAGCAATACGGCGGGTGTTTAGTGGCAGACGAGTGAGTAACACGTAAGAAACCTGCCCTGAAGAGGGGGATAACATTCCGAAAGGTGTGCTAATACCCCGTATAATCCCTGGATGGCATCATCCGGGGATGAAAGGCCCGCAAGGGTCGCTTCGGGAGGGTCTTGCGACCTATCAGCTTGTTGGCGGGGTAACGGCCCACCAAGGCTATGACGGGTACCCGGCCTGAAAGGGCGACCGGGCACGGAGGCACTGAGACACGGGCCTCACTCCTACGGGAGGCAGCAGTGGGGAATTTTGGACAATGGGGGAAACCCTGATCCAGCAACGCTGCGTGGAGGACGAAGGTCTTCGGATCGTAAACTCCTTTTCTAGGGGACGAAATCCCGCAAGGGTGTGACGGTACTCTAGGAATAAGCCACGGCTAAATATGTGCCAGCAGCCGCGGTAAGACATATGTGGCGAGCGTTACTCGGAATCACTAGGCGTAAAGCGCGTGTAGGCGGGTGCTTAAGTCTGCCGTGAAATCTCCCGGCTCAACTGGGAGCGGTCGGCAGATACTGGGCGTCTAGAGTCGGGTAGGGGGGACCGGAATTCCTGGTGTAGCGGTGAAATGCGTAGATATCAGGAGGAACACCGATGGCGAAAGCAGGTCCCTGGGCCCGCACTGACGCTAAGACGCGAAAGCTAGGGTAGTAAACAGGATTAGATACCCTGGTAATCCTAGCCGTAAACGATGATGACTAGGTGTGGGAGGTATCGACCCCTTCCGCGCCGACGCTAACGCATTAAGTCATCCGCCTGGGGAGTACGGCCGCAAGGTTAAAACTCAAAGGAATTGACGGGGGCC
>CAYWAR010000263.1:0-4371 GCA_964455765.1 uncultured Elusimicrobia bacterium | reverse complement strand
TTGGCTTCCGCCGGATATTTATCGGCTCCGTGAACAAGGCCTTTGTCTTTGCGGCGGGTTGCGGCGGCCGCCTCCATTTTCGAGGAAAGGATGCGCTCCGTCAGGCTCCGGGCCGTTCCTTCGGCCCGGAGCGCGGATAAGAAGAGCGAGACCGACTCGTAGCGAAGGGCCTGGGAGGCGCCTTCCAATGCCTCCTCCGCGCCGGCCTGCGCCAAATGGGCGAGCGCCGCTTGCTCGGTGAGCTCGAAGCCGGTGAATAGAGGCATGCCGAGCTCCAACGACGACTGAAGGTTCGTCCGGTAGCCCGGCCCGTTGAGGCGGTCCAGGGCGAAGTCCTGGGCCGTGAAGGCGCGCTGTTGGAGCAGGGAGCCGAAGGAGTAGACCGGGCCGTCCCCGCGCGTCGCCTGGAAACGCGCTCCGAGGCTGGGAAGCCTGCGCAAGGAGAGCTCGCGGCCCGACTCCCGGGCCTGGAGCCCTCGTTTGCGCAGGCTTTCGAGACGCGGGCTGCGGGAAAGCGCGCCGGCGACGGCGTCGGGAAGGGAGACCCGGACGGCCGCGCCCGTCCCGTTTTCCTCACGCGGGGTTCCCACGGCTCCGCCGGTTTGGGCGTAGACTCCTCCGACAAAGGCCGCTAGGCAGATGGCCGGTAGGAAGCTCATTAAGATAACGAGATCGTCAAACCCATCAGCGCTCCGTAGAGCGTGCTGACATACGGGTTCGAGGTGAGCGGGCAGGCCCCCGTCGAGCAGCCCACGATCCGATACCCAAGATAACCGGCGACCGCGCCCAGGGTCAGACCTAAAACCACTTTACCTATCGCCATGCTATCCTCCGCAACGATACCGCCTTGTCGTCCTTCCTGCTCATCCTTTAGATGCATGACCCCCTCAAAAGGATTCGAGGATTCGGGGACCTGGAGCGTGACTATTGCGGCTAGTGCTCTGACCGGGTCATAATGTCCGTGTCCCGGTCAGAGCACTAGACCGGATACAATAAATCGGCGCATGGAGCGTTATATAGGATGAGTGGCGATCGTGGGGCTTAGCGACGCGGAGCTCGTGGAAGGGGCGCTGGCGGGGGATCCCCGGGCCTTTCCCGAGTTGATCAAGCGGCACGGGACCGGGCTCTACGGATATCTCAGGCATCGCCTCGGCTCGGAGGCGGATGACGCGTACGCGGAGGTCTGGATGAAGGTCTGGGAGCGGCTGGCGCGTTATGAGGACAGGGGCCGGTTCGGCGCCTGGCTCTTCACCATCGCCCACAGGCTCTTCCTCGACAAGGTGCGGCGCGCCGGCCGCAGGCCGCAGGAGCCTTTGGAGGAGGAGGGCGCCGAAGAGCGCTTCGCGTCGGCCGAGCCCGGCCCGGAAAGGGAAGCCGAGGCCTCCGCCGCCCGGGAGAGGATCGGCGCGGCCTTGGGGCGCCTGCCCGAAGACCAACGCGAGGTCTTCCTCCTGCGCGAGTTCGGAGGGCTCTCTTTTAACGAGATCGCCGACGCCATGGACTCTCCGCTCTCCACAGCATTGGCTCGGATGCGCTACGCGGTGCTCAAGCTCCGCGGGGAATTGGGGGATCTGCGTGCATAAGGAACACGAGGACCTGTGCGTGCTCTACCACTCCGGCGAACTTCCGCCGGCCGAGGCGGCGCGCTTCAAAGAGACGGCGGGGAACTGTCCCGAATGTCGGGACCTGCTGGAGGCTTTGGACGCGGGCGGACGCCTTGCCCGGCTGGACGCCTTCCCCCCTCCCCGGCGCCTCGACGAGAGGGTGTCCGCGTCGGCGCGCGAGAGCCGCCGGGGAAGCCTGTTTTCCCCGCGCCCGGCGCGCCTGGCTTTCGCTTTCGCCGCGGCCGCTCTGCTGCTATGGAGCCCGTGGAAGCCCAGGGAAGCGCTCCAATGGGCGGACGGTTTCGACGAGGATGTCGAGGCCGTCTCGGAGGATATCGCCGCCGTGGCCGAGAGCCTGGCCTATCTCGGGGACGCGGAGTTCGATTCGGAATTGCGCGGACTGGAGCGGGGCGCGTCGAGCCTGGAGAGGGAGATGGGATCATAAAGGAGGCAAAATGAAGAATGCATGGATGGCGGGCTTGATCGCGGCCCTCTTGCTGGGCGCTTCGGGCCTGAGAGCGGAAGACAAGGAAGGCCGGAAAGATGCTCAGGGAGACGAGGAGGAAGGGTGGGATAGGCCGGACTGGGGACCGGAGGGACCGCAAGGCGGCTGGGGCCGCGAGGGCGGCAAGCGGCGTCCCGGCAAGGGTCCCGGCCGGGGCATGGGGCGAGCGATGGAGGAGAGGATACAGGACTGCCTCAAGGAGAGCGCCCCGGACGTGCTCAAGGAGATCGAGGGCCTGGGTCCTCAGCATCTCAGGAAATTCCGCATGCAGGCTCACCGCTTCGGTCCTGTGTGCGAGGATCCGGAGTTGAGGAAGATATTCGTCCGCGGTCTGCGCTCAGAGCTCGATGTCCGGCGCGCGGCCAAGAAGCTCAAGGACGCCAAAGGCGAGGAGAAAGACAAGCTCAAGAAGGACATGGAGAAGGCCCTCTCCGAGCAGTTCGACGCGAAGCTCGAGGGGCATCAAGTGCGGCTCAAAAAGATGCAGGAGGAGATCGAGAAGCTCAAGGCGCGAATCGAGAAGCGCCGCTCCATGAAGTCCCAGCTCGTCCAGAAGAGGCTGGGCGAGCTCAGCGGCGACACGGAGACTTGGGATTGGTAGGAAATCCACGGGCCGGTCGCGGGTTTCGCCCCGCGGCCGGCCCGTGAGAGGTGCCGGCTCTCAATCCGGAAGCTTCGGTCCCGATTTGGGATCCACCTTGTATATCGGGTGGTTGGTCCCTATCATCAGCTTCCCATTGATGACCAGGACCTTGGATATCTGCTGATCCGAGGTCCCGTGGACAGTGATGTGGGCGTAGCGGTTCTTGACCCGGTCATAGCTGAGAAGCCGGTCCCCCACCTTGATCTTTTCGACGGGGACGTAACGGCCGTCCGCCAGAATGACCTTTGTGCCGGGCATGAGCCCCTTCTCGGGGACCGCGGCGCCCTGATTTTGATTATGGACCAGCACGTCTTCCTTGCCCATGCGGACGAAGTAGTTCTCCGGCTCTTCGGTGATGAGGTTGAAGACCGTAGCAGGCGTGGTGACGACCTGCAGGGATTCTATGGGGATGGGCTCGCCATTGGGGTTGAGCAGGTTGTCCCCGACCTTCAGTTCCGAGGTCCTCGTCCATTCCCCGTTGCCATAGAATAGGTGCTGTGGGGTGACCTTGAGGTCCTTGTTGACGATATAATATCCGTCCTGGGATACGCGCTCTGTGCGGGCGATGTCGCTGCGACCGACGATTTTCCCGTCTTTGGTATCGTAGCTCGCGACTTCGTCGGAAGGCTTGATCTCCTCGATCTTCTTATAGCTGCCGTTCGCCATCAGGACTTCGGTTCCCGGCAGGAAGCAGGAATAGCGCCGGATGGTGAACTTACGGCTGGTCGCCCCGGCTGAATTCCTTGCCGTCAATGTGAAGTTCCGGGTCGTCCCCGCCGAGAACTGATAGTTGTAGAACGTGAAAGAGCCGCTCTCATCCAGGGATTTGGGGAAGCTAAAGCTCTTTCCAGAGTCGGTCCATTCGGAGGGAGATATCTCTATCCTGTCCGCGTTGTCCGCCTTCCAGGAAAGATGGCATTGGCGGCCGGTATGGTAACGGACTACGCATTGAGTGGAGCCGTCTTCGAAATCATATTTAGAGGGGCTGCCGTCATCGGTGACGGAGTAGCCCGGCAGCTTCGGTCCGCCTCCGCTGGGGTGAAGGCCCACCGTGAGTTTGGGAGGCACATCGCTTAATACATTGACCTTCAGATTATTTTTCTTTTTAGCCAAGACGGGAGCGGCTAGAAGACATAGGACCAATAAACAGCGGCTCAACGTTCGAACGGACATACATTCACCTCCGCAGTAGGTATCAACTCGCATATATACATATACGACTGAAAACAGAAAAGGTTACTGCTGCGGATGATATTTCAGATAGAGGAGCTTCGCGATCAGGACGGCCAGGGACGCGCCGTGGCCGCCCGCGGCGAGCAGGGGATTGAGGGTGGCCATCCCCGCGGCGCCCGCCACGCTCAGGGCGTTCTGCAGGATGTCGAGGGTCTTGACCACGCCCTCGGAGTTCCGGTCGCGCAGGGTCTTGCCGATCTTGTGCAGGCCGTAGGCCGCGCCCAGGATTCCGAGCCCCGGGACCAAGCCCTTGAGTATCTCGCCGCCCAGCGCGGAGCCTAGGGTCTTGGCCAGGGCAGCGGCTCCCGCGGCGACCCCACCGCCCAGCATCCCCGCTTGCAGAAGATTGCCGGTCTTGTCGGGTCCTGAGAAGAGCCCCTTCCAGC
>CAYWAR010000262.1:0-4373 GCA_964455765.1 uncultured Elusimicrobia bacterium | reverse complement strand
CGTGGCGGTCGACCAGCACGAAACGCGTGCTGTGCGTGACACGCTCGGGAGGCGGCGCCTTCGGATCCAGGGACATGTGCTGCTTGAAGCCGGCGTAGAGGAGGCGGTAGGTCTCCTCGGCGCTGCCCCGCAGGAACACCCAGCGGGGGAAGCGCGCGCCGAAGGCCGCCGCGTACTCCCTCAGGACCGCCGGAGTGTCGCCTTCCGGGTCCACGGTGACGCTCATAAGGCGGACTTCCGGCGGCAGTTCCTTGGAAAGCCCGGCCATCCCCGCCGAGAGCACCGGGCACGGTCCGCCGCAGCGGGTGAAGATGAAGTCCACGACCCAGACGCTGCCGAGCATGTCCTTGCGGCCGAAGGGCGGCTCCGTCTTGGGGGCTATCGCCTTCATGCTGAAATCGGGCAGGACGACGAGGACCTGCGGCGCCTTCCCTTGCCGGCCGCATCCCGCGGCCAGCAGGGCCAGGATCAACAACGCTGTTCTCAAGGGATCAAAGCCTCCGGAAGGTGAGGTCTGGGGCGATCCCGACGAGCAGTATCAGAACCGCCAAGAGCCCCGTGCCCAGGATCGCCCAGGTGAGCCATCCCTCCCGGCGCAGACCCATGTAGTAGAAGGCGATCAGGGACGCTTTGACGGAGGCGATGATGAGGGCCAAGGAGACCGCCATCAAGCGGCCGGAGCCGCCCAGGAGGCCGGTGGAGACCGTGGCCGCGGTCAGCGCGAGGAGCGCGAGATAAACGGCGAAGTCCACGCCCGCTTGCGGCTCCGATCGGTCGATGGGACGGCTCATGGGGCGATACCTCTCATATCAGGTAGAAGAGCGGGAACAGGAATACCCAAACGAGGTCGACGAAATGCCAGTAGATCCCGGCGTATTCCGCCTTGTGCGCAAGGACATCCGCGGGAGTCCCCTCGGGGATGGTGAGCACGACGGAATTCCATACGAGGCCGGCGAGGACATGCAGTCCGTGGAGACTGGTCATGAGGTAGTAGTAGGAAAGGAATATCGACAGGCCGGGCCCGGCCTTCGCCAGGTCCGAGCCGGGATAGTAGCCGTGCGAGATCTTGAGCGCGTATTCGATCCCCTTGACGACGAGGAAACAGGCGCCGAGAGCGCTCGTCGCCGCGAGGTTCGCCCGGAAACGGGATCGCTCACCCCTTCCGGCCGCCGAGATGGCCCGCACCATGGTGTAGGAACTGGTCAGGAGGAGGACGGTGTTGAGCGAGGCCAGAGCCAAGCCCGGCAGGTGGCCGGCCTCGGGCCAGACGGGGGTCCCGAGCGCGCAGTCCGCATTGCCCAGGCGCGTGGCGATATAGCAGGCGAAGAACGCCCCGAAAAGCATGATCTCCGAAAGCAGGAACAGCCAAAGCCCGAGCTTGCCGGTCTCGGCCTCGCTCCACGAGCATCCCTCAGCGTCGACCGCGAGCTCCATGACTTTCCTCCCCCGCATGTTCCAAATTGGAAAAAGGGTGTTTCCGCAAAGCCCGCGCCATATCGTCCAGCGTCGCCCCTTCAAGCTCGCCGCGCACTCTTTCTTCCCTCTCTCTCAAAGGACAATACACCTCGCACCGGGTCCCTTCGCATTCGCGGGAGGGATAGAATACGCAAGAATCCCTCCGATAGCTTCCCTCGCACGCCTCGATGACGGCCAATAAAGAGGTCGCTCGGGCGGGCCGCGCGAGGGTGACTCCCCCGTCGGGGCCCTTCTTGGACCGGACGATCCCCGCCTGGACGCATCTGGCCAGTATCTTGGAAAGGAAACTTTTTGGGATCCTCTGCCCGCGGGCCAAGGATCGGACGGAAACGGGCTTGCCCGAGTCCTCCGATTCCAGCGCCAGCCGGGACAATGCCGCCAGTGCGTATTCGCCGGCCCGGGTCAAGTTAAGGCACTTTGCCATCAGTGGATAAAATGGACCATTTTAGTCTACCATTGGAAAGAGCAACATTCCCGCCAGCAAGGGGATATGGCTGGGGGAGCGATCATTTTTCCGAAGGAGCATGGTTCCGATCCGGCTGGATCAGAGCAGATAGAGCATGGCGAAGACGACGATGCCCGTCAGGGAAACATACAGCCACACGGGGAGTGTCTTCCGGGCGAAGGCCGCGTGACGCTGGAAATCGCCCGTCCAGGCCAGATAGAGCGTGCGCAAAGCCATGGGCGCCACCGCCGCGGCCAGCACGCTGTGGGAGAGCAGGATGCCCAGGTACGCCGCGCGCGCCGCGCCGGTCCCCTGGAAGCGCACCGAACCCACGCGCCAATGATAGAAGAGATAGAGCGCGAGGAAGAGCGTCGAGGTCGCGAAGGCCCCGAGCATGCAGGCCTTATGCCCCGCCACGTTCTTCGTCCGGATGAAGCGGTAGCCGAACAGGAGCAGGATGGCGCTCGTCGCGTTGAGGAACGCGTTTACCGTCGGGAGAAGGGGGACCGAGTTCACCGTAACGGGCCCAGGATAACAAGTTTAGCTCTGACCGGCAAGTTATGTAGACTACCGTCGATGAAGCGGAAAGCGCCGGCGCTTCTGAAGGCCCTCTTCCTTGCGGCGGCGTTTCTGCCGGCGGCCCGCCCCGCCGGCGCCGCGCAAGTCCCTGCCGACCCGGCCAAGACCGGCTTCCTAGTCTTGGCGCCGGACCGCGGATTCCTCGGGAACGCGGAGGTTCAGGACGCCTTCGAGGCCTTCCAGAAGGGATCCTCCGCGCCGGCGGCCCTCGCCTTCGCCAGCCCCGTGGACATGCGCACCGACCTGAGCAGGGGAGTCTCCGAACTTCGGGAGAAGGGGGTCGGGGAGGCCATCCTCCTGCCGCTCTTCGTCTGCGAGAGCCACCCCCTGCTCCGCTCCTCGGTGGAGCTGCTCTCGAAGAACGAATTCCGCGGCGGAATGAAAATGCTCGCCGCTCCGGCCTTCGGCCGCGACCCGCTGGCCGCGCAGGCGCTTTCGGACCGCGCGGCATCCCTCAGCCGCGAGCCCGGCGCGGAGTCCGTGCTCCTGCTCGCGCAGGGAGCGCTCACACCCGAGGACGCCCGGGCCATGGAAGGCGAACTGGTGGGACTGCTCCAAGAGGCCCTCGCCGGCCTCGGTTTCGCCGACTCCGGCGTCCTGGTCTTCGAGGTCGAGGAGCCGTTGAAATCCTGGAAACGGGAGTCCTGGGCCCGTCTGGAGCGTGTCCTCTCCGAGCGCCGAAAACGGGGGCTCACGCCGCTGATCGTCCTCTTCGACGCCGCCCCCCGGCTCGATTCCATGATGGCCTTCGCGAGCGCGCTGGCCCCGGCGGCCTCCAAGTCCGGGGCGTTCTTCGACGGGGCGGATCTGACGCCGGAGCCGGCGCTGGCGCTTTGGCTCAGGGCCCAGGCCAACCGGCGGCTCCCGCTGGGGGAAAAAGACCTGGGCGTGGTGCTCATGGCCCACGGAGCCCATCTGCAATGGAACAGGGCGATGGAGGACGCGGTGGAGGGACTGCGCGCGCGCTGGCGCATCGAGCCGGCCTTCGGGATGGGCGACGCGGCCGTGCTCTCGCGCGCGCTGGGCCGTCTGGAGGACTCCGGGGCTCGGGCGGCCGCCGTCATCCGGGTATTCTCCCTGAAGAGCAGCTTCCGTCCGGAGACCGAATTCTTGCTGGGCCTGGGCGCGCCCGGCGTTGCCGGCGCGCCCGGTGGCGGGGAACATGGCGGCGGACACCCCCATCGCCCTCCAGGGAGGCTCTCGCGCCTGCGCAGCCCCCTCGCCCTGGATACGGTGGGGGGGATAGAGGACTCGCCTCTTTTCGCCGAGGTGCTGCTGGAGCGGGCCATGGACCTGAGCCGCCGGCCGGAGGAGGAAACGGTATTCCTGCTCGCCCACGGAGCGGAAAGCGAGGCAGAGAACGACGCCTGGCTCAAGAACCTCGCTTCTCTCGCCTCACGGATACGGACGTCGGCCGAGGGAAAAGGCGTCCGATTCCGGGACGTGAGATTCGGGACCTGGCGGGAGGACTGGCCCGAGAAGCGCAAGAGCGCCGCAGCGGCCATCCGCGCCGAAGTGGAGCGGGCGGGCCGCGGCGGGAGGGCTCTTGTCATCCCGGCCAGAACTCTTCTTGGAGGACCTGAGAGGGAATTGCTGGCCGGGCTCGAATATTCCTATGACGGCCGGGGCTTCGCCCCGCATCCGAAATTCTCCGAGTGGGTGGAGAGCCAGATCCGCCTTTCCATGCAGCGCCTCAACGCCCGGCGCCGGGAGGGACTGAGCCCTCTCGAAACGGTCCGATAGTTCCGCTAGAGTACCGCGAGCATCCCGTAGAGCGACGGCAGGTAGAGGAGAGAGGCGAGGAAGAGCCTCCGGGCGTCGGCGCGGGACATGGTCCAGCTCGCCTTGAGCCCCACGAGCGCGAAACCCGCGC
>CAYWAR010000261.1:0-4401 GCA_964455765.1 uncultured Elusimicrobia bacterium | reverse complement strand
TGGAAATCCCCAAGCATGCCCTCAAGAATGGCACCTATCTCCGCACCATGTCGTTTCGGGAGTTGGCGGGCTATATGGTGGCGGACCATGGCGGCTTCTATTACGGGGAATACCTCAAGGACGATGTCCTGGCCATTGCCCTTATGGAACGTGGGCTGGACAGAAATCCGCAGAACTCCATCCATTGGACATTACTCGGGACCCGCTATCAGCATTGGGGGGCGCGCGAATGGATGCCCGAAGTTCGCGAGATCAAGTTCATCCGCGGGCTCGTCTTCATGAAGAAAGGGATGCGGATGGGACTCGGGAAGCCGAGGTCCCCGGAATTGAGGGAGCGCAAGGAACGTGAAGAGAGACAGAAGATCCTGGCAAAGCCGGGGGTCTAATATGAAGCGACTTCTGACGGTAGCGTTAATCTGTTTCTCGATCCTGGGAGCACGGCCCACGTTTGCGCGGGAATTCGATGCTGAAACGGGATTGGTGCACATGGGCGCGCGCGACTACGATCCCGATAGCGGGCGGTTTTTGCAGGAAGACCCCGTCGGAATCGGCTCGCCGATATCCCAATATGATTCGCAGAGGATGAACCTCTACACCTATGTCGCGAACAACCCCATCAATCGGATAGACCCGCTTGGACTGGACTACCTGATCTATCAGAACAACAAGAACACGCTGACCTGGGTCTTCGAGACGAACGGGAAGGAGACGGGCAGGAAATCCTGGCCGGCTTTCTCGGGAACGCCAGGGAAGTTTCTCCCGATTCCGGCGGGAAGCTACTATACGAACACCCAGCCTTCAGACTATGTGGTCCACAGCAACTTCCACGACTGGGGACCGTTCAGCTATCGCTTGCACGAGTCCTTCACGACAAGGATCTACAATCGCCTCGTCGGCCGCGCTGGCGGCTTCCACATTCACGGCGGGCTCGCCCCAGGAACAGCGGGCTGCATTGAGTTCCAGGATTACACTCGCGCCCAAGCAAGCCTCAAAGAGTTCGACTCGCTGATCCGCGGATATGGGAACCCACTCCGACTCAACGTCAGGTAAGGTGTTCCCTCCCCTCATCGGCCTGGTCTTCGTCCTGGGCTTGGTAGCGGGTTGTTCAGCCTTCCCGTCAAGAGACACCATAGATCAAATGTTTACAGAAGCGAAGACTAGCGCAAGCCCTGAGGTAAGGGATCGCGCCTATGGACGAATCCTGAAGAAGCTCTCCACTCCCAGGACGGT
Source organism: uncultured Elusimicrobia bacterium (assembly GCA_964455765.1). Lineage (GTDB taxonomy): Bacteria > Elusimicrobiota > Elusimicrobia > UBA1565 > UBA1565 > CAYHRV01. The sequence continues at coordinate 3,171 of CAYWAR010000261.1, read as the reverse complement.
GGAGCACGATGCGATCATCGAGTACGCAGTCCAGCGAATGATTGCGGAGTATAAGCGGACACAGGACGAGGCTATTGCACAATCTATCGACGCTGTTCATTTAGACGGAGGCTTCGGTACAACTATCTGTGGCTTTTACAGTTCCGTTTGGGCCGAAAAGAAGTTCTTGGCGCGTTACAGCGCTCTGCCTGATGCACGCCACGCGCTCAATAGGTGCGTGGGAATCTCGCTCTCAGAAGCGGAGTTTGAAACGATCAGCAAAGGCCTCGTCCCACAAAGAAGCTCGGACTCTCTTTAACGGATGGCCGAAGCATTCCGATCATTAGCATGACATCGCAGGAACACAGTTCTTCGGTCTCCGCACAAGCAATACCCCTTGGCCCGCCTAACGAGCGCCACCGGGACCTCGTGCTGGATGTGGGCCGGCCGTGTCAGCTGCTGGCAACTGCTGGCAGTCCCAGGCAGTTGCAGTTTTTTCTGCCGTAAGGACCCGGCACCCAAACAAAATGGTTCTTTGGAAATTAGAACGGAGATGATTCATTTTGCTCACGTTATCGGATGATCTCTCCAGCCCAAAGCCTCTTGAGGAACTCCCTCCAGGGGAGCACGAGAATCCCATCCAGGAGGCGGGGTTTCGGGTCCAGGGACACGACGATGGCACGACGGACCTTATATTCCTCCCGGAAGGCCCTCAACCCCCTGAGGTGGCGCTCCTGCACTCGATCGACGCCCTTGATCTCTATGGCGACTTCATGGTCCCCCAGGATGAAATCAACCTCGAACTGCGAGGAAGTCCGCCAGTAGGCGACGGGGTATCCCGCGGCCGAGTAATGGCTATGCGCGGCAAGCTCCTGGAAGATGAAATGCTCGAACGCCTTGCCGAAGAGCTCCCCTCCCTTCTCCATCCGGCCGCGCCGCAGGAGAAAATTCGCCAGGCCGACGTCGAAGAAATAGAATCTCGGCGATTGGACTACCCGGCGCTTGGGGCGCTTGCGGAATGAGGGCACGAAGCGGCCCAAGAGCGTGTCCTCCAGTATCTGGAAATATTGCTTCACCGTGGGACCGCTCACACCGCATTCGGCGGCGATGTTCTGATAATTGACGACTTCCCCGTTGCTGAACGCGGCGATGTCCAGAAAGCGGCTGAAGGCGGGAATGTTCCGGACCAAGGCTTCCGCGCCTATCTCTTCCTTCAGGTACTCGCCGACATAGGCGCCCAACAGGCGCTGGGCGTCCTCGGCCTGATAGTGGCGGGGAAGGAGGCCGTTGTTGAGAGCGCGAAGCAGGTCGAAGTCCTCGATCTCCCGGGAAACCAATGGGAAGAGCTCGAAGCGCATCGCGCGCCCACCCAGGAGATTCCCGCCGCCGCGCTTGAGCTTGCGCGCGCTTGAGCCGCAAAGGATGAAGCGTATCCCACGGTTGACGATGAGCCACTGGACCTCATTGAGGAGTTCCGGGATCAACTGCACCTCATCGATGATCACGGGCTTGTCCTTGGGCGGACGAGCCAAGAGGTCCTGCCTCAGCAGGGAGGGGTCGGCTCGCAAGCGCCGATATTCGTCGGAAAGCAGAAGGTCGTATTTCGGCGAATCCGGGAACAGCTTAAGCAGCAAGGTGCTCTTGCCCGTCTGACGCGGACCCCAAAAGAAGCAAGATTCCCTGCCGAGGCGCAAAAAACTTTGTTCTCTATTATACATGTATAATAAAAATACAACATTATTATAGCATAATTCGATTATTTTTCAAGGGCTGCGAACGAAAAGCGGGATTCTCCCTAAAAAAACTGGGCCGCGGACGAGTTCAGGGAGCCGGCTCAGGCCCCCTGAACTCGTCGATTGAAGTCCTCGATGAGGCGGTCCCAGGCCGGGACTTGGGCGAAGGTCTCTTCCCAGAAGCCCGGGTCCCAGAGCATGCGAAGCTCATCGGAGCTCCGGCCCTGCTGTTCCACCCAGGTGAAGTATTTGAGGTTGTGCAGGGCCTTGCGGTCGAGATGGCTCAGCTCCCGCAGGTCGTCCTTGCCGATGCCCCGCAGGCGGCGCTCGAGGTCCGTCCAGGCGTCCTTCTCCGCGTACTTGCCGCGCTCGGCCTCCAACTCCTTGAGCCGCGAGCGGTACATGTCCGCGGAATCCGTGAAGATGGTGAAGACCACGTCCTTGGGGCCGAGCTCGTAGTATTTGGCGAGCTTGACGGCGGCGAGCATGTTGCCGATGCTCGAGATGCCCATGAGCCCGAGGGCGTCCAGGGTCCGCTTGTCCGTCCCCTCGGCCGCCAGGGCCTTGCGTCCGGCGGGCTCGTTGAAGAGGCGCAGGACTCGCATGCAGGCCTCGTCGTCGACGGCCAGGACCATGTCCGTGTTGCGCACGTTGTGCACCCAGGGCACGTGCTTGTCGCCGATGCCCTCGATGCGGTGCTCGCCCCACCCGTTCTGGAGCAGGGTCGGGCATTGCAGGGCCTCCGACGCCCCGACCTTCAGGAGAGGGTGGCGGGTGCGAAGGTAATCGCCCGCGGCGATGGTGCCCGCCGAACCGGTGGCCGAGACGTAGCCGGCCAGGCGCAAGCCCTTTCCCAGGGCCGCGAAGGCCTCTTCCACGGCCGGACCGGTCACATGGTAGTGCCAGCAGGGGTTGCCGAACTCCTCGAACTGGTTGAAGATCACGCAGTCCTTGCGCGTCTTCTTGATCTCCCAGCACTTGTCGTAGATCTCCTTGACGTTGGACTCGGTGCCGGGCGTGGCGATGACCTCCGCGCCGATGGACTTGAGCCACTCGAAGCGTTCCTTGCTCATCCCCTCGGGGAGGATGGCCACGGCCGTGCAGCCTAGCAGGGCGCTGTCGAAGGCTCCGCCGCGGCAATAGTTGCCCGTCGATGGCCACACGGCCTTTTGGGCCACGGGGTCGAACCGGCCGGTGACCAGACGGGGAGCCAGACAGCCGAAGGCCGCGCCGACCTTATGCGCGCCGGTGGGGAAATACTTGCCGATGAGCCCGACGACGCGGGCCTCGATGCCGGTGATGCTCTTGGGGATCTCGAGCGTGTTGACCGCCCCGTAAAGGCCGGACTCCACGTCGTTGTGCCAGGTGATGCGGAAGAGGTTCTCGGGCACCACATCCCAGAGGTCCGCTTTCTTGAGCTTGGCCTTGACCGGGGCCGGGACCTTGGAGGGGTCTCTCA
>CAYWAR010000260.1:0-4404 GCA_964455765.1 uncultured Elusimicrobia bacterium | reverse complement strand
CATGGGCGTCCTGGCCCTCGCCCTGGCCGCGTCGACCGCGGGTTCGGTCAACCCCTCGGAGTCGGTCCATGCCCTGCGCGACGCCCTGGCCGCCTTGCTCCTCTTCTGGGCGTCGTGCCGGGTTTTGGAGCCGGAGGAGGCCATCGAGACCTTCATGGCCGTCCTGGTCCTGGTCTGCTGGGCCGAGTTGGGCGCGATACTCTGGCAGCATTACGATACCCATTTTAACACCCCCATCCCCAAGGCGGTCCAGCATCCCGGCGTGCCGGCCTGGGTGATGATGCTCTCCTACCAGGTCCCCGGCACGCTGGTCAATTCCAACGCCGCGGCCGCCTTCCTCCTCCTGCTCTTCCCGTTTCTGGCGCACAGGGTCCTGCGGGATTCCCGAGAGGCGCGTGCCGGCTGGTTCTGGGTCGCGGGCCTTGCCGCGGATGTCCTGAGCCTTCTCCTGCTCAAGAGCACTTCGGCTCTGATCTTCATCGGAGCGGGGGCGCTCCTGCTCTCGGGGCCGCGGGCGCTGAAGGCCTTCATCCTTCGGCGGCCGCGTATGAGCGCCGCATTAGCGGCCATCGTCCTGCTCGCCTGCGGGGGGATCGTGGCTTGGAAATTCCTCCACGCGTACAATTGGACCGGCGACAGCATAGCGGCCCAGGAGGCGACGCGCAGGTTCTCCTGGTGGTCGGCGGGCTGGGCGATGCTCCGGGACCATCCGTTCCTGGGGGTGGGGACCGGGAATTTTCCGAGCGCCTTTCTGGCCTATCGGCCGGGCCCCATGCAGAACACGCGCTCCGCCCACGCCTTCTGGGTCACCGCCGCGGCCGAGACCGGGCTGGCCGGGATCTGCGCCTTCTTTTTTTCAGGGGCATGGCTCCTCAAGCGCCTTCTCGCCGCGCCGAGTGTGCTGGAGGAGCGCTGGCCCCTGCTCCTGGGCTCCGCGCTCTTCCTCGGCTTTACCTCTTTCAACCTCGGCGTCGAATACCTGGCCAACCTGACGCTCCTGGCCGCGCTCCTCGGGGCGGCTCTCGCTCCGGCGCTCTCCCGGGGCATGAAGCCCGGAGGCCTGAGCCTGGCCGTGTCCGCCGCCTGCGCCTTCGCCGCCGCCGCCTTCTTGCTCGCTCCCCTGCAGGCGAGCCGGCTCAATCTCCGGGGAGAGGAGCTTCTCGCCGAGGGGGATGAGGAGGGGGCGCTGCGGGCGTTCTCGGGAGCGATGTCCCTCGACGGTCTCTCTTGGGAGGCCCGGGCGGGAGCGGCGCGCTCTCTATCGGCGCGCTTCGAGCGGACCCGCGACAGGCGGGACTTGGCGCAAGCCGCGGCGCATCAGCGCCGCGCCGTGGAGCTCAATCGCCTCAGCGCCCCTCTGCGCCGGGATCTCGCCGCATTGACCGCCGATTGATCGGCGTCGGACGCCGACTTTCCACGGCTTCGTAACCGAAGCGCGTCCAGACCGCGCGCGCCTCGGCGGAGAGCAGGAACTCGGCCAGCCGGGAAGTCTCCCCGGGGTGATTCTCCCGCCCGTGCCGGAGCACGGCCAAGGACTGCTCGATGGGGGCATGGAGTCCCGCCGGAACTTCCACCCAGCGGCCCAGGCCCGCGGTCCGGGGCGCGAAGGCGGCGGACTTGGCCGTCAGCCCCGCGTCGGCCGCGCCCGTCGCGATGAACGAGTCGGGCTGCCCGATGCTCTCGCCGAAGACGAGCTTCGGCCGCACCTCGGCCAGGACTCCGGCGTTCTCGAGGGCCTCGAGCGCCGCCCGCCCGTAGGGGGCCGTTTTGGGGTCCGCGATCGCGATTTTCCGGAAGCTCCGGTCCCTCAGCCCGGCGACGCCCTTGGAGAGGTCCACGCCGGACCTCGCGCTCCAAAGGATGAGCCTGCCCCGGGCGTAGAGGCGGGGGGCCTCGGCGAAGCCGTCGGCATGGAGTCCCTCCAGGGTGCCGGTGTCGGCCGAAAGGAATAAGTCGAAGGGCGCTCCCGCGCGGATCTGGGAGGAGAACTTGCCGGAGGACCCGGAAACCAGGCCGAGGGCGATCCCGGTGCGCCCGTGGAAAGCGATGCGGAGCTCCTCCATCGGGGGCATGGCGTTGGCCGCGACCGCGATGGAGAGAGAGAGGGCTCTTGCGTCCTTCGCCAAGGACGCCGTCAGGGCCGCGGCGAGGAGGAGGGCCGCCGTCCGGGCCGCGGGCGGCGCGGAGTTGAACGCCATAGCGTTATGTATTAGACTACATAACGATGGGCCGCGCAAACCCCGATGGATGATTTCCGGGCCCCGCTCCTGCTCTCCCTGCGCCTGGCCGCGGTCACCACCGCCCTCCTGCTCGCGCTGGGATTGCCCCTGGCCGCCTGGCTCGCCTTCAGCCGAGGCCGCTTGCGGCACTGGGTTCACGCCGCCGTGAGCCTGCCCTTGGTGCTCCCTCCGACCGTGCTGGGCTTCTACCTCCTGCTTCTCTTGGGCCCTCGGGGGCCCGCCGGGCGGCTCTGCGAGGCCTTGGGAGGGCCCGGGCTGGTCTTCTCCTTCGCCGGGCTCGTCATCGGCTCGGTCCTCTTCAGCCTCCCCTTCATGGTCCATCCCGTCGAGGCCGCCCTCTCGGAACTGCCGCCGTCCTTGTCGGAGGCCGCCGCGGTGCTCGGCAAGAGCCGCTGGGAGACTTTCCGGCGCGTCCTTTTGCCCAACATCCGCCCCGCCCTGCTGGGGGGAGTGATCATGACCTTCGCCCACACCCTGGGGGAGTTCGGCGTGGTGCTCATGCTCGGCGGAGCCATCCCCGGAGTGACGCGCACGGCCTCCGTCGCGATCTACGCGGAGGTCGAATCCATGAACCACGCCGCGGCGCACCGCCATGCCTTGGCGCTTCTCCTCCTGACCTTTCCGATACTGCTCGGACTGCGCATGCTCCGCGCCGAGCCGGCGAAGGGGCGGGCGTGATCCGGGCGCGGCTCCAGCGCACCCTGCGCACCGTCGACGGGACTTTGCGCCTGGCCGCGGAGTTCGAGGTGGCCGCGGGAGAGGCCGTGGTCCTGCTCGGCCGCTCCGGCGCGGGGAAGACGACGCTGCTGCGCATGCTCTCGGGCCTGCTCCCTCCGGAGGAAGGCCGCATCGAGGCCTGGGGCCGGGTCTGGACGGATACCGCGGAAGGGATCCATCTTCCCCCCGGTTCCCGGAGCCTGGGCTTCATGTTCCAGGACTACGCCCTGTTCCCCAACATGACCCTCGAGGAGAACCTGCGCTTCGCCCTCAAGCCCGGGCAGGACCCCGCCATCCTCGGGGAGCTCCTGGACATGGTGGAGCTCTCCGGCCTGCGCGAGCGCCGCCCCTCCCAGCTCTCAGGCGGCCAGCAGCAGCGCGCGGCCCTGGCCCGCGCCTTGGTCCAGCGGCCCCGGCTCATCCTCCTCGACGAGCCGCTCTCCGCGTTGGACTGGGAGACCCGCACGCGCCTGCAGGCCGAGCTGCACGAGGCGCGCCGCCGTTTCGGCATCACGATGATCATCGTCACCCACGATCCCGCCGAGGTGCGCAGGCTGGCCGACCGGGCTCTGGTCCTGGAGGAAGGGCGCATTTCGCGCAACGGCCCTCCCGGCGAGATCCTCTCCGCTCTGGGGGTCGCCTCGTGATCGGCGCGTCCGGGAAGTTGACCGACCGCCGCTTGGCCCTGCTCGGGGGCCTGGCCAGGACCGGCTCCATCCTGCGCGCCGCGCGCTCCGTCGGGATGAGCTACCGGGGAGCCTGGCTCGCCGTGGAGGCTATGAACTCGGCCGCGCCCGCGCCTCTGGTCGAACGCCGCGCCGGAGGCAAGGGCGGGGGAGGAACGCGCCTGACCGCCTCCGGGAAAGCGCTCCTCGCCGCGGCCCGGCGGCTGGGCCGCGCCCATGCCGCGATGCTGGGAAAGGCGGGAAGGCGGGAGGGTGGGCTCGGTTCGGCCCTGGAGTGGATGAGCCGCCTCTCGGTGCGCACCTCCGCGCGCAACCAACTCTTCGGGAAGGTCGCCTCCATCCGCCTCGACGCCGTGAACGCCGAAGTGATACTCCGCCTGAAGGGGGGAGACCGTCTGAGCGCCACCGTGACCCGCGAGAGCGCCGAGGAGCTCGGCCTGCGCCGGGGCGTCGAAGTCTTCGCCCTCGTCAAAGCGTCCTGGGTCCTTCTGGCTCCCGACGGTCCCCGGCCGACCCTCAGCGCCCGCAACCTCTTCCGCGGCTCCGTCGTGAAGATCGTCCGCGGAGCGGTCCATTGCGAGGTGGTGCTGTCTCTTCCCGGCGGCGAGCGCCTGGCGGCGGTGGTGACCCGCGAAGCCGCCGATGAACTCGGCCTGCGCCCCGGCTCGCGCGCCTGGGCCCTCTTCAAAGCCTCCAGCGTAATCCTAGGGGTCAGACGTTGACTTTCGGACCTAACCCCAGGAGATTCGGTCCGAAAGTCA
>CAYWAR010000259.1:0-4422 GCA_964455765.1 uncultured Elusimicrobia bacterium | reverse complement strand
GCGGCGCGGGCGTGGATGGGGCTACCCGCACGGAGCTTTTTAGGATGGCGGCGGAAAGCCGCCTCATCACCCATGTGGGCAAGTGGTTCAAATACCACGCGGCGCGCAATGAAACGGCCCATACTTATGATTCCGTGAAGGCGGGCGAGATCTACGGCATAGCCCGCTCCTTCGCCGTGGACGCCCGCCGTTTCCTCAAAGCGCTTGAAAAGCGCAATGATTAAGGTCACCCCCCGCCAGCTTCGGACGATAAAGGGCATATTGGCCGAGCGGGCGCCGGGAGTCTCAGCGCGGGCTTTCGGCTCGCGAGTCGGCGGGAAACCAAAGGCCTACTCCGACCTCGACCTAGCCCTTGTCGGCCCGGGGAAACTGGATGTCGTCGAGCTGGCCTCCCTGAAAGAGGCTTTCGAGAGCTCCGACCTCCCATTCCGCGTCGACTTGCTCGACTGGAACGCCATCTCGGAGGAGTTCCGGAGCGCGATCTCCAAGAGGTTCGAGGTCATTTCCGCCCTTAAGCCGAAGCGCCGCGGATGAGAGGTGCGTTCATGCCCGTAATGCGCGGTTGGTCGATGATCTTGCTCTCGGCTTTAGGCTTCGTGCCGGTCCATGGCGCAGGAGCCTACGACCTCGGCGGACCTTGCGCCTACCTGGCGATCGGAGAAGACCGGTTATCCTCCGATATCCGAGAGGCGGAAAAGAAAGGCGATTGGGTCGGAGCCGTGGAACTCCAGCGCCGCTTCGTCCGAAACCAGTGCGACATCGAATACCGCTGGCACTCCCTGGTGGATGTCCTGATAAAAGCCGGAAAGCGCGCGGAAGCCGTGGATATCCTTGACGAGATGGACCGCCGAGGATTCGAGATAAAACCGTCCAGGATGGAATCGGAGGGCTCTCAACGATTCCTCTCCACGCCAGAGTTCGCCGGCTCCGATGCGGGCAAACGGATCCGCAAGAAACTGGATGCCGTCGGATCAAGACGCCGGGAATTCCAAAAAAAGGCGTCACGGATCCCCGCCGGGGAGCGTCCTCCGACAGAATATGTCGCGAAGGGAGTCTGCCCCTTCGAATGCTGCACCTACCGGACCTGGGACGTTCTCGAGGACACGGAATTGCTGGATTCTCCCAATGGAAAGAAAGTCGTCGGAAAAGCCGTCAAGGGCGGCGCCGTCGACGGCTTGATGGGCGAGGTCCATCTGGAGCCCCGCCCGATGGCCGTCGTTTTCGACAATCCCCCCTTCGTGAAAGGGGACATTTTCTTCCTGCTGGATCCGATGGGGGAGGGTTTTTCCCACTATTGGCTCAAGGGGAAGGTCGGCGAGGCGGAGATTTCCTCGGACGAATATTGTCTCCAGCCCGGCGATTCCTGCTGGGCCGAAGACGTTTTTCCGGACAAGCAGGAAAAAGAACAGTCTTGGTGGATCAAGATACGGCTGAGAGACGGAAGCGAGGGCTGGACCGATAAAGCCGAGAATTTCGGGAACATGGACTCCTGCTCCTAAATACGGCGGCGCTTTGTACTGTCAAAAGCAAAAGCATATAATCCGGGGATGACCAAAGGCGATTCCGCCTTGCACCGCCGAGCTCTCATGGGACGGCTGGAAGAGGGGCTCATCCTGCTCTCCGGGGGCGCGGAAGTCCCCCGGAACTTCGACGTCAATTATCCCTTCCGCCAGCATTCCGATTTCCTCTACCTCAGCGGCGTGGAAGAGCCCGGCTGTCATCTCCTCCTCGACCCCAGGCGGCGCTTAAGCACGCTCTTCATCCCCCGCATCGACAACCACCATCGCGTCTGGGAAGGCCATGTCCCGGGGCCCGCGGAGTGCCGCCGGCTCTTCGGCATCGAGCGGACGGCCTACCGCGACGAGCTCCCCAAGGCTTTGCGCAAGGCCCGCGCGGGCTATCGGAAGGTCTACGGGGACCTTCGCTCGCTCAAGGTCTTTTCCCGGGAACTGCGGGGACTCTCCCGCCTCCCGGCCGCCCTGCAGGACGCCTTGGCGGAGCTGCGCGCGGTCAAGACCCCGGGAGAGCTCGCCTCGATGCGCAGGGCGAGCGAGGTCAGCGGCTCGGGACACGCGCTGGTCATGAGCTCGGCCAAGGCGGGCATGCGGGAATACGAGGTGCAGGCGCTCTTCGACGCCCATTGCCTGGCCGCGGGCCTCAAGCACCTGGCCTATCCCTCCATCGTCGCGGCCGGAGCCAACTCCGCGGTCCTGCATTACCGCAAGAACGACGCCCGCCTCAAGGCCGGGGAGCTGCTCCTCATCGACGCGGGCGCCGAGTGCGGCGGCTACGCCGCGGACATCACGCGGACCTTCCCCGTCGGCGGACGCTTCAGCGCCCGGCAGAGGGACGTCTACTCCATCGTGCTGGAGACGCAGAAGGCCTGCATCGACCGCGCGCGGCCCGGCGTCAACTCCGCCGATTGGCACGTCTTCGCCATGACCAAGATCGCCGAGGGCCTCAAATCCCTGGGCTTGCTCTCGGGCGAGGTCTCGGGCTTGGTCGAGAGCCAGGCCGTGCGCCTCTTCTTCCCCCACGGCCTGGGCCACATGCTGGGCCTCGACGTCCATGACTGCATGGGCGGCAAGCGCCGACAGCTTCCCAACCCCCACAAGATCCCCATCCGCTTCGTCGCCAAGCTCGAGCCGGGCTTCGTGGTCACCGTCGAGCCCGGCATCTATTTCATCGAGGCCCTGCTCAAGGACAAGGACCTGCGGGCCAAGCACAAGGGGTCGGTGCGCTTCGACCGCGCCGAGCGCTTCCTGGACTTCGGCGGAGTCCGCATCGAGGACGACGTGGTCATCCAAGCCTCCGGACCGCCCTTGAACCTGACGCGGGTCCCCAAGGAGATCGCCGCCGTGGAGGGACTGAGGGACGGACGATGACGGCGCGGGTGGGCCTGCCCCGCTGGCTCCGCCACGCCCTGCGCACCTGCCTGCACCTCGGCCTCGACGCCGCGGCCATCGTCCTGGCCTACCGCGCCGCCTACTCCCTGCGCTTCCACTCCTCCGCCTGGACCTCGCTCTTCCCCATCACCGGCGAGGACCCGGGCTGGCCGCTCTACGCCCGGCTGCTCTACGCCGTGGTCCCCATCTGGCTCGCGGTGTTCTGGTACTCCTCGCGGCTCTATGACCGGCGGAGCATCGGCGCGCTGGACCGCTTCCTGCAGATACTCAAGGGCGCCTTCATAGGAACGCTCGCCACCCTTGCCGCGACCTACATCTACGGCCGCCTCGAATACTCGCGCATGATGACTTTGATGGCCGGGCCCGCCGCCGCCCTCCTGGTGAGCCTCTCCCAGCTCCTGGTCCTGCGCGTCGACGCCGCCCTCTCCCGTTTCGAGGCCACCTGCCCCCTCCTCCTGCTGGGCGGGGGCAAGGTCGCGGAGTTGGTGAGCGGCAACCTCCGCTCGGCCCATCCCGGCCTGGAGATCATCGAGCGCGAGGGCCTGCCCGGCTCCTTGGAGCTCGCGCGCCTGGCCTCCGAGAAGGGGGTGCGGGAGGCCGTGTTGGTGCGAAGCGACATCGCGCACGCGGGCCTGCTCGACTTCGCCGAGGCCTGCGAGTCCGCGGGCCTCTCCTTCAAGATGATCCCGGACCTCCTGGAACTCAGGCTCGGGGAAGTCCAGTTCGACGACTCCCTGGGACTGCCGGCCTACCGCCTTCAGCACACCTCCCTGACCCGCGCCAACTTCCTCGCCAAGCGCGGCTTCGACGCGGCCTTCAGCCTCGCGGTCTTGGCCGCGAGCGCCGTCCCCTTCCTGCTCCTGGCCTGGATCATACGCCTGGACTCGGAGGGTCCCGCGCTCTATAAACAGAAGCGCATCGGCTTCAAGGGCCGCCCTTTCGAGGCCTACAAGTTCAGGACCATGCGCCGCGACGCGGAGACGGTCCTGGGAGAGGTCCGGGACAAGAACGTGCAGAAGGGAGGGTTCTTCAAGGCCAAGGAGGACCCCCGGATCACGCGCGTCGGCCGCTGGCTGCGGCGCTTCTCCATCGACGAGTTCCCGCAGTTCCTCAACGTGCTCAAGGGCGAGATGAGCCTGGTGGGGCCCCGGCCCCTGGCCCTGGCCACCGGCGAGATGGAGGAGCTCCTCAAGGCCTTCGGCCCCACGGCGAAGAAGCGCTTGAACATCCTCCCGGGCATCACCGGGCTCTGGCAGGTCTCCGGACGCTCGGACATCAGCGCCGAACAGCGCTTCGCCCTCGACATGTTCTACATCGAGCGCTGGTCCCTGGGCCTGGACCTCGAGATCATTCTCCGGACTCTTCCGGCCATGCTCTCGGCGAAGGGGGCCTATTGATCCCTCTGCTGGACCTCGCCCGGGAGCATGCCGCCCTGCGCCCCCGCCTCCTGCGGGCGCTGATGCGCGTGCTCGACTCCGGCGCCTTCATCAACGGGCCCGAAGTGGCCGCTTTCGAG
>CAYWAR010000258.1:0-4491 GCA_964455765.1 uncultured Elusimicrobia bacterium | reverse complement strand
GGGCTCCCAGGTCGAGGAGCAGCTTGATGACGTCCAAAGACGGGGATTCGCGCACGTCGTTGACATCCGGCTTGTACGCGGCTCCCAGGACCAGGATCCCGCTGCCCCGCACGGGCATCCCCCGGCGGTTGAGGAGGTCCCCCATGCGGGCCACGGAGTGCTCCGGCATGGAGCCGTTGATGACGCCGGCCAGTTCGATGAAACGAGGCTCGAAATTGAGCGTCTTCATCTTCCAGGCGAGATAGTGCGGGTCCACCGGGATGCAGTGTCCGCCCAAGCCCGGACCCGGATAGAACGGCATGAAGCCGAAGGGCTTGGTGGAGGCGGCCTCGATGACCTCCCAAACGTCGAGCCCCAGCTTGTGGCACATGAGGGCCATCTCGTTGACCAGCCCGATGTTGACCGCGCGGAAGGTGTTCTCCAGGAGCTTGACCATCTCCGCGGTCTCGGCGCCGGAGACGCTCACCACGCGTCCGACCACCTTGGAATAGAGCGCGGCGGCGAGCCGGCCGCAGGCGGGCGTGATCCCGCCGACCACCTTGGGCGTGTTCTCGATGCGGTAGCGGGGATTGGAGGGGTCCACGCGCTCCGGGGAAAAAGCCAGGAAGAAATCCTTTCCCGCCTTCATCCCCCGCTTCTCGAAGAGGGGCAGGACCAGCTCGCGCGTGGTCCCCGGGTAGGTGGTGCTCTCCAGGACCACGAGCCTTCCCTTGGCCAGGCGGCGAGCCACCTCGGAGGCGGCGCTGAGGATGTAGCTGACGTCGGGCTCCTTGGTCTTGCGCAGAGGGGTGGGCACGCAGAGGATGAGGGCGTCGCAGCCCGACACCGCGTCGAAGCCGTGCTCTGCCCGGAATCGGCCCGCCGCGGCCTGCTCCTTGAGCAGGGAGGAAGCCACGTCGCCGATGTAGGAGCGCCCTGAGCGCAGGGCGCGGACGCGGGCCGCGTCCACGTCGAAACCGCGCACGCGCAGGCCCTTGCGTGCGAACTCGAGGGCGAGCGGGAGGCCCACATAACCCAGGCCCAGGACGCCGACGACCGCGGCGTTCGATTCGATCTTACTTTTCAAATCAGCCATGGAAGGACTCTTCCCAGGCCATTCTATAGTTTTCTCATTGACGCAGGCAATCGGATTTGGTCCTATTGTACGCGGCGCACGAAGTGCGCTGCGCGTTGTCAAGGTCGCGCCCGTCGGGCGCCTCCATTCTCAACGCACAGCGGCTTCCGCCGCTGTGGATATTCAATGAAACCTTACGATATTTGCGTCATCGGGACCGGGTATGTGGGTTTGGTGACGGGCACCTGTCTAGCCGAGCTGGGACACCGCGTCGTATGCGTCGATTCCGTGAAAGCCAAGATCAAGATGCTCAAGGCCGGACGCTGTCCCATCCATGAGCCCGGGTTGGAGATCCTCATGCGCAAGAACGCCAAGGCGGGACGGCTCTCCTTCGCCGGGTCCATCGCGCAGGGGATGCGGACCGGGGGAAGGGCCGCCCAGGTCGTGTTCATCGCGGTCGGGACTCCTCCCCGTCCGGACGGCTCGGCGGACCTCTCGGCCGTGGAAGCCGTGGCCGCCGAGGTCGCGGCCTGCATGCGCGGCTACACCGTCATCGTGGACAAGTCCACCGTCCCCGTCGAGACCGGGGAATGGGTGGCCAAGACCGTGGCCCGCTCCAACCCCCGCAAGGTCCCTTTCGACGTCGCCTCCAACCCGGAATTCCTCAGCGAGGGCAGCGCGGTGCAGGATTTCCTCAAGCCGGACCGCATCGTGCTCGGCGTCTCCTCCGCGCGCGCCGAGGCCCTCCTGCGCGAGGTCTACGCTCCGCTCAAGGCGACCGTCCTCGTCACCGACGTCAAGAGCGCGGAGCTCATCAAGCACGCCTCCAATTCCTTCCTCGCCACCAAGATCTCCTTCATCAACGCGGTCTCCCGCGTCTGCGAGGCGGTGGGGGCGGACGTGGAGCAGGTCGCCAAGGGCATGGGCCTGGACCGCCGCATCGGCCCCAGCTTTTTGCGCGCCGGACTGGGATTCGGCGGCTTCTGCCTGCACCCCGAGGAGCCCGTGCTCACGCGGGACCCCTCCGGCGGCATACGGCTCCTTCCCATCAGTCTTCTTTACTCGGAAACGAAGTCCTCTGAGGGCGTCTGGGAGGCGTTGAGCCTCGATCCGGAGCGCAACACGCTCCGCTTCCAGCCCATCAGCGCCGTGAGCCGCAGGCCCTATCACGGCAAGCTGGCCCGGCTCAAGACGAAGATGGGCAAAGAGACCACGGTGACCGAGGACCATCCCGTGCTCGCCGGCTCGGGCGACGGGCGTTGGGAGCTCAAGCCCGCCTCCGCCGTATCCTCCTCCGATTGGATGCCCATGTTCCTTTCCGTGCCCTCCACGCCCCGTCACCTGCGCGTGGACCTCATTGACTCCCTAAAGGCGGCCCGCCCTGAGTTTATTTCAAAGATCAAGATTCGGCGGCGCGGCGGAAAGCCCTGGAGCCTTTCCGCCGAGGCTCGAGAGGTCCTGAGACGGCTGACCCGGCCCGGCTCGTCGCGAGCCCATGACATCGCCGCGCGGGGCAATCCCATCTCGTTTGAGGAATGGCTGAACCTGGAGAAAAGGGGCTTGCCCCCCTGCTCACACGAGGAAATAGAACTCGGCACGGCCAAGGACCGTGCCACTTATATCCCGGCCCTCATCGAATTGACGGACTCCTTCTGCCGCCTCCTGGGATATCTCGCCGCCGAAGGCTGCATCGGCCGGGAAAAAAGCGCGCGCGGCATCCGCGAACGAGCGGTCTTCCACTTCCATGAGTCCGAGAAGGAATTCCTCGACGACGTAGAAGGGGAGCTTCGCCGCCTCGGCATCCGTTTCACCCGCTTTCATGCCGCTCGCGACCATGTCCGCCGCATCCTGGTCAGTTCTCGCATCTTCGCCTATCTTGTCCGCGACATTCTGGGCTGTGGAACCGATTCCTATTCGGCTTGCGTGCCGGATGCGGTGCTCAGCGGTCCGGACTCGACGAAAATGGCCTTCATGGAAGGTGCCTGGCGCGGCGACGGCTCCGTATCCTATCCCTCCCACTCCCCCTCGGTGACCTTGGAATTCGGAACCGTGAGCTCACGGATGGCCCTCGGCATGACCTCCCTGGCGCATTCGCTCGGCTTGGTACCGAGCAGAAAAGTCGCTTGGCAGAACAAGTCCACCCAGCCCGCTCATTTCCTCAGGATATCCGGGGCCAGGCAGGTGCGGGCCTTCCGCCGCGCCAAGGGCGCGGTGCACGAAGCCCGCATCCTGAAACGACTATCGGAACTGAACAGGGAGATCGCGCCCACCGGATATGGTCTCATTTCGCGTCAAGTCGGAGCCGTTCGAGTCGTCGAGAACGAAACCATCCCCTATGAGGGCCTGGTCTACAGCCTGGAAGTCGCCGAGCACGAAACCTTCGCGACCGGCTCGGGACTCATACTCCATAACTGCTTCCCGAAGGACTTGGAGGCTTTTTACTGGATATCCAAGAAGAAGGGCTACGACTTCCAGCTGCTCAAGGCCGTCGCCGAGGTCAACGACACGCAGAAAAGCTGGATCGCGCGCAAGGTCGAGGAGGAGCTCTGGAACCCGGGCGGCAAGCGCGTGGCCGTCCTGGGCTTGGCCTTCAAGCCCAACACCGACGACCTGCGCTTCGCGCCGAGCCTCGACATCATCGCCAAGCTCAAGGAGTCGGGCGTCAAGCTCTCGGTGCACGACCCCGTGGCCATGCCCAAGGCCAAGGAACTGCTCAAGGGCGTGGAATTCGCCAAGGACCCCTATGCCGCCCTCAAGGGGGCCGACTGCCTGGCCCTGGTGACCGAATGGCCGGAGTACAAAAACCTGGACTTCCGCCGCATCCGTTCCCTCATGCGCAATCCCCTCGTCCTCGACGGACGCAATTTCCTGGACCCCGCGCCGCTGCGGGCGCTGGGCTTCCAGGTCAGATCGGTAGGCCGGCCATGAGAGTCCTTATAACCGGCGCCGCGGGCTTCATCGGGAGCCACCTGAGCGAGTACCTGCTCAAGCGCGGCCACAAGGTCGTGGGGATGGACAACCTGATCACCGGCCGCGTCCGCAACATCGAGCATCTCTTCAACGACCCCGGCTTCACCTTCATCAAGCATGACGTGACGGACTTCATCCATGTGGCTGGAAAGCTCGACGCCGTGCTCCACTTCGCCAGCCCCGCCAGTCCGGTGGATTACGCGCTCTACCCCATCCCCACGCTGAAGGTGGGCGCGCTGGGCACACACAAGGCTCTGGGCCTGGCCAAGGACAAGGGAGCGACCTTCATGCTCGCCTCCACCTCGGAGGTCTACGGCGACCCCCTCATCAATCCCCAGGTGGAGAGCTATTGGGGCAATGTCAATCCCATCGGGCCGCGCGGCGTCTATGACGAGGCGAAGCGCTTCGCCGCGGCCATGGCCATGGCCTACCACCGCTACCACAAGATGCAGGTGCGCATCGTGCGC
>CAYWAR010000257.1:0-4496 GCA_964455765.1 uncultured Elusimicrobia bacterium | reverse complement strand
GGCAGGCCCAGGCGCTCGGCGAACTGCCTCTCGAAGGCCGCGGTCTTGGGGCCGCCGTCGAAGGGCCTGTCCGCTCCGCTCTTGATGGCCGCGTCCCGGTTGGCGGGGGAAGCGGTGTGGTCCGCGTCCTGCTGGGAGTTCTGGCCGGAGCCGTTGCTCGACCCGCCGCCGGAGGCTATGTCGCCGCCTCCGCCTCCTCCACCGCCTCCACCGCCGCCGCCACCGCCGGAGGAGGACTTTCCAGAGGGGCCGCTCTTGCCGCCCTGTTTGCCGTCCTCCTGTCCTTCGGGTTCTTTCTCGCTCTCGCCCCTGTCCCACATCCACGGTTCCGCGATCGGGTCCTCGACCGTCCCGGGGACCGGGGCTTCCTGGCGGGGAGGCAGGGGCGGCTCCACCGGGGTCTCGACGCGGGGCTCAGGGCGGATCTCGGGATGCGTAGGCGTCGGGTCCTTGCGCTTTAGCTCGTCCTTTGGGGGCTCTCCCTTGGGTTCGAGGTCCTTTTCAGGGGCAATCTTTTCCTCTGGAGCCACTGGATTTTCGTCTTCGACCTCCCATTTTGGGAGTTTCACGCCGTCCTTGTCCGGGTCCTGGCCGCCGCCCCATACTCTGGGAGAGGGCTTGGTCTTGACCGGGATGCGCTCGATAGGCATCGTCTCCCGGAGGATGGGCTTGGCTAGGGTCTCTTTCCTGGAAAGGAACCGGTCCTTAAGAGAGAGCATGCGGTCCATGAGGCCGCGCTTGGGCGCGAGGGCCTTCCCCTTGGGCAGGGATTTGGCAAGAGGAGCGGCCTTCGGGGCCGCTGTTTCGGGGAACACGGCGGCCTTCGCGGCCGCGGGGCCGAACGACTGGACCCGCATCTTCCCGTCAAGTTGGGGAGCTGCGGCCTTGGCCTGCTTGGCCTCGATGGTCTTGAGGGCGGCCTGCGCCTGTCGGGCGAAATCAGACTGACGCGCATCGAGAGCCTTCATGGCTTTCTGGGCCCGGTTGGCGTCCCAGGCGTCCTTGGCCATCATGCCCAGAAAGAAGAGGTCGGTGGCCGCGTCGGAGGCCTTGAGCCACTTCTCGGAATGATCGGAGCCTTCCCGGAAGGCCTGCACGGTCTGCGCCGCGTTGTGGATGCCGCCCACGGCCCAGGAGCCGTAGAGGATCCCGGTGAGCGCTATGTCCGCGGCTTGCGCCCCGACAAGGGCGGCGGGGACCAGGCTCGCGGGAAGGAAGCGGGCTCCGATGCCGGCCGCGCTCAGGGCCTTGAGCGCGGCCACTCCGCGGCCCACGCCGAAGGTGGCCCAGATGACGGGATTGAGCAGGGTCTCGGCCACGTTCTCCGTGACGCGGACCACCGAGCCCGCGGCCGTGAGCGCGACCTTGGAGGCCCCGGTGGAGACCGCGGCCTTCTCGAGGATGCGGCGGCCGTAGGAGCCGGCGCCGTAGTGCTGCAAGGCGCCCAAGAGCTCGTCTGAGCCGTAGGGCGCGTCGAGCATTTCCGCGTAGACGGCGGGGTCGGTGCGCTCCTTGGAGAAGCCGGCCTGGGCGAGCGAGGCGGCGCGGTTCTCGCGGGCCTTGCGCTCCACCTCCGCGCGCTCGCCCGCGCTCAAGCGGTCCAGAAAGCCCTGGTCGTCTAAGAGCGCGCGCATGGCGGGGTTGCTCGCGTAGCCGCCGGAGGCCTCCAAGTGGAAGGCGTCCTTGCCGGTGAGGCCCCAGAGCCCCATGTTCCCGGCCGAGACGAGGCCGGTGTAGAGGGTCTTGGCCGTGACCTCGCCGGCCTTGAGCACATGGCCCACGCCCCAGCTCTCGTGGATGGCCTCGCTGACCACGCCGAGCGTGGAGGTGGCCGCGGCCTCGCTGATGAGCGAGGCCTTCTTCTCCCGGCCCGTTTCCTGCCAGCGGCCGCCCCGGTATTCCTCCTGTATGAGCTGGACATGGGTGATGGCCTTGGCGTTGGACCAGAAAGTGGCGGGCTTGGTCTCGATGAGGGAGTGCCAGCGCAGGAGGGACCCGTCGGCGAGATACTCCCTCCAGCGGCGCGGGTCCACCTGACCCTTGCCCGAGGCGTCCAGGGAGATGGGCGCCATGAGGATGAGGGCGTCGCCGCGCTTCTTGCCGAACTCGCTGGAGGTTCCGAAGGCGGCTTTCTCCACGCGCCCGCGGCCGGAGGCATCCTCGTAGGTGAGAGTGAAGGAGCCCTGCGCGTCCACGCTCAGGCGCGCGGAGGAGAACTGCTCTTTGGAGAACATGTCCCCCAGCCAGCGGGCGAGGGGCTTGGAGCGGCGGCCGCCGGCGTCGTCCATCTTGAGCGCGGTGATCAGGGAGGCGGAGAGTTCCGAGGCCAGCTTCGCCCGCTCCTCTCCCTGGGCGGCCAGGAGGGCGTCGAGCCGGGCCTCATGTCCCAGGAGCTTGCCGTCGGCGCCGGTGAGCCGGAGCAGGTCCCGGCTCAGGAAATCGACCACGGTGCCGTCCGGGAGCACCTTGCGGGAGACCTGGATGTTCCCGTCCTTGTCCACGAGCCCCTGCTGGCTCTTCCAGGAGCCGTTGGGCTGGAGGGCGGTGACGGAGGCTTTCTTCGCGGTTTTGCCGGTCTGCGCGTCCGTGACCGTGCCCA
Source organism: uncultured Elusimicrobia bacterium (assembly GCA_964455765.1). Taxonomy (GTDB): domain Bacteria; phylum Elusimicrobiota; class Elusimicrobia; order UBA1565; family UBA1565; genus CAYHRV01. The sequence goes on along the minus strand of CAYWAR010000257.1, from coordinate 1,897 downwards.
CCTGGACGCGCACCCCGGCTTTGCGGTCCTCGACGGTGCGGGTCCCGGCGCGGGCGTCGAGGGTCTCGATGACGGCGACCGCGCCGTCGTCGTCGAAGGTGGTGACCTGGGAGAGGGCCTGGGCGGTTCTCTCGACGGCCTCGCGGATCTTGCGGCCGCTGTCCCTGCGCAGGAGCGTCTCGCGGGACTCGACGACGCGGCCCGCGGCGTCGCGTCGCAGCCAGGCGCGCATGACCCGGTTGCCGGCGGGGTCCTCGGCGGAGAGGAAGGCCTGGCCCGCGGAAGTCCCTTCGAAAAGCACCGTCCCGTTGGAGAAATGGCGGCGGAGGCCGCGGAAAGTCGCTCCGTTCTCGACCTCGGAGGACCATTCCACCGCGGTCTCCGGACCGCCCTCGAGCGCCAGTTCCCAGGGAGAGAAGCGTGTCCCCTCGGCGACGGCGTCCTCGGCCATGGCTTTGAGGAGGTCGATCTGGTATTTGCCGCGGCGGGCGAGATAGTAGGCCAGGTGCGGGGATCTCAGGCGCAGGCTATCGAAGAAAGCCTCCTGGGTGATCCCGGGCCCCAGGCCGGCGGCGAAGGCCGAGGCCAGGCGGAGGAGGCGCGCGTCAGCGGCATCGAGCTCGAGGGAGGGCTCGCCGGACCCAGAGGGGGCGGCGGTGCCGGCTTCGGAGAGCGCGTTGCGCGCGGCCTGGAGCAGGAGCTCGCGTTCCTCGGCGCGGAGTTTCGCGAAGAGGGCTTGGCGGATGGGCACGCCCAGGCCGGCGAAGGGGGAGGCCTCGGGCCCCGTTTCCCGGGTCGCCGGGGCCTTGGGCGCGAGGAGCGAGGCCGGGTTGCGCCAGGCGGCTGCGGGGACGGCCACGGCGTCGCGGAAATCCTGGGGAAGGAGCACGGCATTGTCGAAGGCGCGGGACTGGTCCTCGCTCGGGAGCGTGGAGAGGCCGGAGAAAGCGGCGGACGGGGGGGCTTTGGGCTCCTCGCAAAGGGCTTGCGCGGGAAGGAGGGAGAAGAGCGCGGCGAGGGTGAGTCTTTGGAACTTGGGTCCTTCGGTCCGCTCCATACCTATAGTGTGCGTTCGCAAGGCCTAAGCCGCCAGCGCTGCAAGACCCAAGAGTCAATAGGCCCATGGACCTATTGGCAGGGATTCGGTTCGAGGGGGGCGGGGGCGAACATTCCCTTCGAGGTACGCGGTCGGCCTCCCCGTTCGGCCGCCGCTCGGGCCTCGCCCTGCGCTCTCCGGGGCGCAGAGCTCCGGCACACCCTCTCAGGAAACGTTCGCCCCGCCCCCCTATGCGTGATCCACTTCATAGGGTCCATGGGCGGGAGGGCAAAACGACCAAATGGAAAAAAACGAGCCGATGATCATTGCTTGGGAGGGGTGGATTTCCTATGCTGGGGGGATGAGCGACGACCCTGTTTTGCCGGGATACGCGGGGACCAAGGGGCTGAATTTCTGGGAGGCTGATCCGGACCTTCGGGGGGCGGCTTTGCCGCTGATCCCGAAAAAGGAGCGCGAGGCCGCGGCGAAGAGGCTGTCGGAATTCGGGGCTTTGGCCGGGGGGCGGCTGGGGGAGCTCATCGAGAAAGCCCACCTGGAAGAGAATCTCCCGCGTCTGGCCGACGCCGGCCTCGGGGGCGAAAAGGTCAAAGTCGTCGCTTACTGTCCTGAGCAGGTAGAAGCGCGGCGCATGCTGGCCCGGGCCGCTTATGGGAACGGGTCCTTGGGCCTGCCGGAGCGCATGACCCTGGCGGTCCTCGCGAACATGAACGGGGAGGGGGGCATCGGCTGTCCTTTCGCCATGACCGAGGGGCTCATCGGGCTATTGGAGAAACGCGGCCTACCGGGCCAGAAAGCGCTCATCGAGCGCCTGCGTTCCGACGATCCGGAGTGGGCGTTGAC
>CAYWAR010000256.1:0-4514 GCA_964455765.1 uncultured Elusimicrobia bacterium | reverse complement strand
GGACCACCGGGCGGCCCAGCATCCCCGTCCCGCCGGCGACCAGGACGCGCCGGGGCGGGCTCACTTCTTGGGCGCCGGGGTCTCCTCTCCTTTGCGTTCGGCCTTGGAGAAGAAGAGCCAGGGCGAGGCCAGGCGCAGGGCCCCCAGCACGGTGGTGGCCACGGCCGCGATGAGGAGCGAGGTGGCGATGGGTATGCCGGTGAGCACGAAGCCGTAGAAGTAGGTGGCCACGATGGCGGCGAGTATGCCCAGGAAGGATTCGGCGGCGAGCACCTGGTTCATCTTCCTGGAGTCGAGGCCCCCGACGCTCTTCTGGTAGAGTCCCGTCAACAGCATGGAGGAGAAGGAGGTGGCCAGGGCTTGCAGGCCGTAGAGGCCCAGGACGCCCCAGAAAGAGGGGAAGTAGATCATCGTCCAGAAGAGGGGGACTTCCAGGGCCGCGAGGATGTAGAAGGGGATGGAGAGCGACTCCTCGGTCTTGAAGCCCAGCTTCTTGAAGAGGTTCTTGAGGGGGTCTATGAGGAGGGTGGCCAGCACGCTCCCCAGGCTCGCCGAGGCCACCAGGAGTCCGAAATAACCCATGGGCGTGCTCGTCAGGCCCTTGAGGAGCCAGCCCAGCCCGGGAACGCCCAGGAGGCCGCCGATGGTCGCGGGGTTGGACTGGAGCACGGTCTCCATGTATTCCGGCAGGATGTTGAATATGAGAGGATCGGAGAAGAGGGAGATGATCAGGTTGAGCGCGGTCATCGTTCTCAGGAAGCGGTTCTTGGCGATGAACACCACCCCTTCCTTGAGCGAGGTCCAGAGGCCTTTGAGCACGCCCTCCTTGGCTTGAGGGGGAGCCCGCTCCTGGTCCGCGTCCTGGGCCGGAGCCTTGCCCCGGAGCTTGTCGCCGATGATGCCCACGGAGGCGAAGAGGAGGCCGCCCAGGGCCATGGCGCCGGCATAGATGCCGTAGATGATGGCCCCGCCGCTGCCCGATTTGCCGAAGAGGTCCCCTACCTGGGAGATGTAGCCCGCGATGGCCGGGGCGATGATGGCGATGACCGCGGAGGCGAAGGTGAGCACCGCGTTCGCCTTCATGCGCTCGCCCGGGGTCACGCTCTTGTCGCCGATGATGCGCGCCTGCGAGCCGCCGTCCATGGTGACGAATATTCCCTGGAAGAAGGAATGAACCGCGATGAGGCCGAAGAGCGTCCAGAGGGCGGTCTGCAGGGTGAAGACCCCGGAGAGGAAGAAGACCGTGGGGATGAGGGTGAGGATGGCGGCCCGGATGAAGGCGGTGCGCACCAGCCATTTCTTCGGGCTCTCTTGGCCGTGCTGGGTAAAGAGGGGGACCGTGGCATAGGCGAAAGCCTGGGCGACCCAATGCGCGATGCGGGCCATGCTCCGGTTCTCGCGGATGAGGGCCTTGAGCGCCTCCTCGTTGCCGGCGCGCAGGTCGCCGTTGTCGCGCAGCGTGTTCTTGGTGAACGCCGAGATGAGGAAGGGCAGGCCCACGATGTACATCTCCATGCCCACGAGATAGGTCATGTAGCCCGCGGCGTAGCGCCAGAAGGACTTGTTGCGCTCGGGGTTCTCGAAGACCTTGGCCTTGGCCTTGACCCCGGACCAGAGGCGGGAGAGCCAGGAACCCGGGGCCTTCGGCGCGGCCGGCTCCGCCGCGGAGTCCGATGGGGCGGGCGCGGAGGGGATCTCGGCTTGGACCGACGCGGGGCCTTCCTCCGCTCGGTCGAGCCGGGAGCCGGGGAGGACGCGGCCTTCCTGGGAGGGCGTTGCCGCGGCGTCTTCCCGCGCGGCTGGGGAGAAAGACTTCTCGCCGGTGAGCAGACCGATCTGGCGCTCGGCGGCCGAGCGGGCATCCGAGCCGTCGAGGACGGAGATGGCCGAGCCGATGTCCGAGACCGCCTTGGAGAGCGGGGCGAGCCGTCCCTGGAGCGTCCGCGGCGATGCGGCCCGATCCGGGGCTGCGCGCAGGGCGGCGGGAGCCGCGGAAAGCGGCAAAGCCTCCTTCGCGAAAGCCGGCGCGGCCGAGCGATCCGAAGCCGTGAGAACCGGGGCGGCGAGGCCGGCGGGCGCGTTCTGGACGCGGCTCTGCGCGGCGCGGGAGACCCCGGCGGGGGAGGCCGGAGCAAGAGAGAGGGAGTGCGCCTGCGCTTGGGCCGCGGTCGGGCCCTGGGAATACGAGGTCTGGGTGAGCGAGCCCCCGGGTAGCGAGGGGAACATCCCGGCCTGGAGGGAGAGCCGAAGGCTCGCGGGGCCTTGGGAGAGTCCCGGGCCTCGGGTGAGCGCCGCGCCCGAGACCGCGGTCCCCGAGCCGCCGAGGAATTGTCCGCTCTGAGCCAGGGGCGTGCTCTGCGCGCTCAGAAGAGCGGGTTCGGCGGCCAGACCCGCGGCGAGGAGAAGGGTAAAGAGGCGTTTGAATGTCTGCATGCCGTTATTAAAGCCCCGGCGAGGCCCCGGCGCGAAGGTCCATGGGCCCGGACTAGGGTGGAAAACGGCCCAGGGCCATCTGGGCCGGAGGTCCCGCCGGGCCGTTCCCGATATATTGTAATATCGCGCAATGACCGCGATGAGCAGCGAGGCCGACCCTTTTTTCTCGGAGATCCCGGCCATAGAATCGCGTCCGGCCCGGGAGAGCGCCGACTACGCCGAGAACGTCCGCCACAACTCAAGGCTCGTCGGGGAGCTTCGCGAGAATCTGGAGCGCATCCGGCGCGGCGGGCCGGAGAAAGCCGTGGAACTGCACCGCAAGCGCGGCAAGCTCACCGCGCGCGAGCGCATCGAGCGCCTCATCGACGAGGGCTCCTATTTCCTCGAGCTCTCGGCCATGGCCGCGCACGGCATGTACGGCGGCGAGGTGCCCTCCGCGGGCATCGTGACCGGCATCGGCGTGGTGAGCGGGCGCATGTGCGTCCTCGTCTCCAACGACGCCACGGTCAAGGGCGGGACCTACTACCCCGAGACCATCCGCAAGCATCTTCGGGCGCAGGAGATCGCCCTGGAGAACCATCTCCCCTGCGTCTACCTCGTCGACTCCGGCGGGGTGTTCCTCCCCAAGCAGGCCGAGGTGTTTCCGGACAAGGAGCACTTCGGCCGCATCTTCTACAACCAGGCCGTGCTCTCGGCCGCGGGCATCCCGCAGATCTCGGTGGTGATGGGGATGTGCACCGCCGGGGGCGCCTATGTCCCGGCGATGTCCGATGAGTGCGTCATCGTCCGCGGCACGGGGACCATCTACCTGGGCGGACCGCCCTTGGTCAAGGCCGCGACCGGCGAGGAATCCACCCCGGAGGAGCTCGGGGGCGGCGAGATGCACAGCCGCGTCTCCGGGGTCGTGGACCACCTGGCCGACGACGACGAGGCCGCCCTCGCCCAGACGCGCGCCATCGTCGCCTGCCTCAACGCGCCCCTCTACCGAGAGTCCTCCGGGGCCGAGGAGCCTCTCTATCCGGCCGCGGAACTCTACGGGGTCGTCCACCGCGACCTGCGCAGGCCCGGCGACGTGCGCGAGGTCATCGCGCGCCTCATGGACGGGAGCCGGTTCCAGCCCTTCAAGAAGAACTACGGCGTGACCCTAACCTGCGGCTTCTCGCGCCTCTACGGCAGGCCCATGGGCATCGTGGGCAACAGCGGCATACTCCTGGGGGAATCCGCCGTGAAGGGGGCCCATTTCATCGAGCTCTGCTGCCAGCGGGGCATCCCCCTGCTCTTCCTCCAGAACATCACCGGCTTCATGGTGGGCAAGGAGGTCGAGCAGGGAGGCATCATCAAGCACGGCGCCAAGATGGTCCAGGCCGTCTCCACCGCGCGGGTGCCCAAGGTGACGCTCATCCTGGGCGCCTCCAACGGGGCGGGCAACTACGCCATGTGCGGCCGCGCCTACGGCCCGCGCTTCCTCTTCACCTGGCCGAATTCCCGCGTGTCCGTGATGGGCGCCGACCAAGCGGCCCAGGTCATGGTCATTATCAAGAGGGAGCAACTGCGGCGGCAGAAGGGGGAGCTCTCCGCTGAGGAGGCCGAGGCGATCGCCGCGCCCATCCGCGCCCAGTACGAGGCCGAGGGCCATCCATATTTCGGGACCGCGCGGCTCTGGGACGACGGCATCCTCGACCCGGCGCAGACCCGCCGGGCGCTCGGTTTCGCCTTCGCCGCCGCGGCGCACGCGCCCGCCCAAGAGACGCGGCCGCCCGTCTTCCGAATGTGATGGCTCCCTACGCGAACATCCGTCTCGAGCGACAGGGGGCCCGGGCCGTCCTCTCCCTGGCCCGTCCCGAGGTCCGCAACGCGCTCGATGAGGCGACCCTCGACGAGCTCCACGACGCGTTCAAGCGGCTGGGGAGCGGGGGGGAGCGCGTCGTCATCTTGAAGGGGGAGGGGAAGGATTTCTGCGCCGGGGCGGACGTGCGCTGGATGCGCCGCGCCTCCGAGTTCACCCCGGCCGAGAGCCGCAAGGACGCCATGCGCCTGGTCAGGGCCTTGAAGGCGGTCGAGGAATGCCCTTGCCCGGTGAT
>CAYWAR010000255.1:0-4526 GCA_964455765.1 uncultured Elusimicrobia bacterium | reverse complement strand
GGTCTTCACTCCGACCGGGACCCCTCCATAGCGCATGGCGATGAGCTGGCCCAGGCCGCAGGGCTCGAAGCGGGAGGGCATGAGGAAGAGGTCGCAGGCCGCGTAGAGGCGGTGAGCGAAGGGCTCGTCGAAGGTCTCGCGGAAATGCACGGACTTCGGGTTCTCCAAGGCCAGGGCGCGCAGCCTTCGCGCGAGGGCGTCCTCTCCCTGCCCCAGCACCGCGAGCCGCCAGCCGCGTCCGATCAACGGCGGGAGCGCCTCCAGGGCGAGGTCGAGGCCTTTCTGCGGGTCGAGCCTGGAGACGATCGCGACCAGGGGTCCCCGGCCCGCGCTCAAGCCGCACTCCTTTAAGAGGGCCTTGCGGCAAGCCGCCTTGCCTTCGGCCGCGTCCCGCGCGCCGTAACGCCTGGGAAGATGGGGATCGCGGGAGGGGTCCCAGGCGTCGTGGTCGAGGCCGTTGAGGATGCCGCTGAGGTCGTCGCGGCGCCCGCGGAACACCCCTTCCAGCCCGCGCCCGAACTCCGCCGAGCTCTGGACCTCCCGGGCGTAGGAGGGGCTCACCGCGTTGATCTTCTCCGCGTAGACGAGCCCGGCCTTGAGGAAATTGAGCCGGCCGTAGTACTCCAGCCGCTCCGGGATGAACTCCTCCTCGGGCAGGCCGCAGGCTTTCAGCAAAGTCCTCGGGAACAGGCCTTGATAGGCCGCGTTATGGACGGTGAGCACGGTCGCGGCCCGGGCCGCCGGCTCCGCGCGGTGGAGCGTGCGCAGGAAGGCGGGGATGAGGGCGCTCTGCCAGTCGTGGCAGTGGAACACCTCGGCCCCCGGCGCGCAGGCCTTGGCCCCCTCGATGACGGCGCGGCAGAAGAAAGCGAAGCGCTCGCCGTTGTCGGGGTGGTCCTTGCCCCCCTCCTGGTAGAGGCCCTCCCGGTCGAAAAGGGCGGGGCAATCCACGAAGAAGACGGCGGTCCCGACGGCGGCGTCGGTGTCCGCGCAAAGCAGGTCCGCCCGCCCCTCCCCGGCGCCGAAGGGGAAGCTCAGCTTCGCGGCGAGACGGCCGGGCCAGCGGGAGCGGACGGTCCGGTAGTGGGGCAGGAAGAGGCTGACCTCATGGCCCGCGGCCGCGAGCGCGCGCGGCAAGGCGCCGGCCACGTCCGCGAGCCCGCCGGTCTTGCAGAAGGGAGCCGCCTCGCTGGCCGCGAAGACGACTTTCACGCGGAGACCGCTTCAGTCGGACTGGGCCGGCTCATCGGCGGCTGGTTCGACGACCGAGGGGGCGGCGGCGGAGGGCTGCCCGGCCGGGGCCGCGACCTCGCCCGGCAAGGACGCCTGGAAGGATTCGACCGGAGGCATGTCCGCGATGCCGCGCAATCCGAACTGCCGCAGGAACTCGGTCGTCGTCCCATAGAGCAGGGGACGGCCGATGCTCTCCTTGCGGCCGGCCACCTTGACTAAGCCCTTCTCGAGCAGAGTCTCCAAGGCGGCGATGACCTCCACGCCGCGGATCTCCTCGATCTCGGCGCGGGTCAGCGGCTGTTTATAGGCGATGATGGCGAGCGTCTCCAAGGCCGCCGAGGAGAGGCGCATGGTCATCTTCTCGGCGTAGAGTTTGCGTACGAGCGGGGCGAAGTCCCTGCGGGTGGCCAGTTGCCAGCCCTCGGCGATCTCGATGACCTGCAGGGAGCCGCGCTCCTCGTGCTCCCGGCGCAGAACCTCGATGACGGAGGCGGCCTCCTCCTCCTTGGCCCCCGCGAGCTGGGCTATGCGCGAGAGAGCGAGGGGCTCCTGAGTGATGAACAGCAGGGTCTCGACGGCCTTCTTGAGCTCAGGGTTGTCCATCACCCCCCCCTCTCTTGCCGGGCCAAACAGGACCCGGAGGGTCCAGTGCCTCGCCCGATGAGAAAGTGCGTTCGGGCGAGTGCGCGGGCGTGACCCGTTCCGGCGGAGACTCTTTCTTGTAGATCAGTATCTCCGCGAAGGGCGCTTCCTGGCGCGCGAAGATCCTCTGCGTCTTGATGAGCTCGAGCAGAGCCATGAAGCAGGTGAGTATGCTGAGCTTGAAGCGCTCGTCGGCGAAGATGTCCCGGAGCAGGATGTAGGGCTTATCCTCCAGGAGGGCGAGGATCTTGCGGACCTTGGTCTCGATGGGGAATTCCTCGCCCACGACCACGCGGTTCTTGTCCTCGGCGCGGTCGAGCACCGAGCGCAGGACGCCGAGCAGGTCGAAGATGCGGATGTCGAGGCTCTTCTCCGCTTCCGAGAAGCACGGGGCGCCGCGGTAGAAGACGTCGCGGTACTCCGCGACCCGGGCGTCGAGGAACTTGGCCGCCTCCTTGAATTTCTGGTATTCAAGGAGCTTGCTGATGAGCTCCTGGCGCGGGTCCGGGCCCTGCTCCTCCTCGGCCGGCTGGGAGGGCAGGAGGGTCTGGGCCTTGATCTGCAGGAGCGTCGAGGCCATGACCAGGAAATCCCCGGCCACGTCGAGGTTGAGGTCCTTCATGAGGCCGAGATAGTCCAGGTACTCCTGGGTGATCTGCGAGATGGGGACGCTGCGGATGTCGAGGTCGTCCTTCTTGATGAGATAGAGCAAGAGGTCGAGGGGGCCCTCGAACATCTCCAGATGGACTTCGTAGGCTTCTTGGGCGTTCATCGCAGGTGCATGGCCTCGCGCACTTTTTGCATCGTCTTCTCCGCCCGCTCCCGCGCGCGGCGGCTGCCCTCATCCAGGATGCGGGAGACCGCGCCTTCCCCCTCGGTCCCGGCGAACCGCTCCCGGGCGGACCGGAAAGCGGCGTAGGGAGGCTCCAGGGACTTGAGGAGGTCCTGTTTGCAGGCCACGCAACCGAGCTCTCCGCGGCGGCACTCGCCTTCGCGCTTCTCCCAGTGCGGACTGTAGAGCTTGTGGAAGGCGAATACCGTGCAGCCGGGAGGATTCTCCGGGCAGGGGAGCGGGTGGCCGGGGTCCTTGGCCCGGGCCTTGAGCGGGTCGGTGTACATGGAGAGGGCCTTGGTCTTCAAGGCGGCCTCCGTCTCCACGAGGTCGAGGGCGTTGCCGTAGGATTTGGACATCTTCCGGCCGTCGAGGCCCGGCACCTTGGGCGTGGGGGTGAGCAGGGCCTGGGGCTCGATGAGCACCTCCCCGTAGATCGAGTTGAAGCGGCGCGCGATCTCGCGGGCGAGCTCCAGGTGCGCGAGCTGATCCTGGCCCACGGGCACGACCTGGGCGCCGTAGAGCAGGATGTCGGCCGCCTGCAGGACGGGGTAGCCCAGGAACCCGTAGGTGCGCAGTTCGGCGCGCACCGCCTCCTCGGCGGGCGCGACGGGCTCGAGCGTCTGGCCCTGGATCTTCTCGCGCAATTGCGGGGTGAGGACCTCGGCCTCCTCCAACGCACGGGAGAGCTTGGTCTTGCCCAGCTCCTGGAGCTGCTCCTTGTAGGTCGGGTTGTTCTCCAGCCAGGAGATGGGCGTCACCATCGAGAGCATCAGCGCCAGCTCCGCGTGCTGGGGCACGGCCGACTGGAGGAATATCGTGCACCGCGCGGGGTCCAGCCCGCCGGCCAGCCAATCGAGCGCCATCTCGCGCACGTTCTCCTGGAGGCGCCCGGTCTCCTCGTAGCCCGTGGTGAGCATGTGCCAATCCACCACGCTGAAGAAGCACTCGTGCGAGTCCTGCAAGGCCACCCAGTTCTTGAGCGCGCCCCAGTAGTTGCCCAAGTGGAGGCGGCCGGTGGGCCGCATCCCGGACATCACGACCTTTTTTCCGCTCATCCGATCAGGCCGATGCGCGCGAAGGCGTTGAGCACCAGCTGCGAGGGCCAGAGGATGACCGCGGAGAAGGCGCTGGTCGTGGTCAAGAGCAGGAGGATGAACACTCCGTAGGGGACATGCCTGCGGTAGACCTTCCTCCAGTGCTCCGGCAGGAGGCCGTTGACGACCTTCGAGCCGTCGAGCGGGTGCACCGGGACGAGGTTGAAGAAGGCGAGGAAGAGGTTGATGGTCACGCCGAAGAGCAGGGCCTCCAGCACCGTAGCCTTGAAGGCCGGGGTCAGGAGGGGGGCGAGCGCGGTCGCCTTGAACAGCACGGCCGCGGCGAGCGCCAGGACGAGGTTCGAGGCCGGCCCGGCCATGGCCACGCGGACGGTGTCGCGCAGGGGGTCGCGCAGTTTAGACGGGTTGACCGGCACGGGCTTGGCCCAGCCGAACATGGGGGCTTTCAGGAAGAAGCAGAGCAAGGGGAGGAACACGGTCCCGAAAGGGTCCACATGGGGGATGGGATCGAGCGTCAAGCGGCCGGAGCGCGCGGCGGTGTCGTCTCCGCGGGAATAGGCCATCCAGCCGTGGGAGAATTCATGGACCACCACGGAGAAGAACAGCACCGGGAGCTGGATGATCCATTCCATTGGAATCCGGGGATTCTATCTGTTTCCCGACGACGGGTCAACGCGCGCCGCGGAGGCGGGCCCGGGGGGGTCCCGGGCGGCCCCCGCCGCCCCCCCCGGAGGGATTAGGATTTTATAAAATAAAAGGAG
>CAYWAR010000254.1:4163-4536 GCA_964455765.1 uncultured Elusimicrobia bacterium | reverse complement strand
CGCGGATGGTCCCGTCCTTGCCTCCCGTATCCATGGCCTGGAGGACGATCAGGAGGGAGCGCTTGTTCTCCGCGAAAAGCCTCACTTGGAGTTCCTCGAGGCGCTCCTGGTCCTTGCGGAGCTTCTTGTGGGCCCTGTCCTTGGCGTCCCGGCCCAGTTCCGCCGTGCTCGAGGGGTCTATCGCGCCCAGGTCCACGCAGCCCTTGGGGTCCAAGGGGACGCGGTGGCGGGCCAGGATGCCGGATTCCTTGTCGTGGGCCATGGTTGTTCGTGATTATCACATTTTCCGTTCACCGTGGATATCGCCTGGGCGCCGGCCCGTGAGAGAGGGGAAAACCGCCGCCGCGCGCCAAGGGCGGAATTTAGGGCAAAA
>CAYWAR010000254.1:0-4153 GCA_964455765.1 uncultured Elusimicrobia bacterium | reverse complement strand
GTTCCCCGTGTTATCGCGCGGGGCCCCGGCCTTTCCCACTCCAATGGGCGGGCGCCGGCTCCAAGTGGAACTTTTCAGGGACTTATCCGTACTAGGGAGTGCCATGTCCTTGAAACTCCGAATTCGCCTGCTATACTATCCATGTCCCCTCGGTGGATACTGACAGCCCACGCGAGGCGGAGGATGTGGGAGCGCGAGATTTCGGAAAGCCATCTTTCCGAAGCGTTCTCGACACCCCATGCGGTGGTGCCTGGACGCGGGACGGCGCGGAAGCTGCTGTCGAAAGCGGCGGGACGCCCGCTTGCCGTGGTGTTCGTTGAGGACGCCGGCGGTTTGGCCAGGATCATTACCGCATATTGGCTGGAATAGTATGCTGAAAATAGAATTTGAAAAACGAATGACGGTGGAATACGATCCTGAAGCGGATTCAGCTTACATCCGTTTCCGGAACGGCAAAGTCCACAAGACCCAGGAGGAAACCGAAAATGTCCTCCTGGATTTCGATTCGCGCGGGAAGCTGTTGGGAATAGAATTGGTCGCCGCGAAATCTTCCGGCCTGATGGGGCTTCTCTCCCGTCTTGCCGTCCGCTACCGTCTTCCCAGCCTCGCCCGGCTCAACCCCCGAGCCTTCAGCCGAATATGTCTCCCCGCCTGAGAGGAGATGAATCTATGAAAAACAGGGCATCCAAACGCAAACCTCCTAAAATTTCGGCAGCCCAGTTCGACGCCAAATTCTCCCGAGGACAGGATATCTTCCCCTATCTCGATTTGAACAAAGCGACCGTCTTTCGGCACCCACCTCGAAAATCAAAAGCATCTTCATGAAGAAAACCGACAGGGCACGGTTTGATTTCCTGCTTGGGAATTCCATCCCAAGCAAACAAAGCACCACTCTTAAAAGAATTTGGGGCCAGCTTGCCCCGAGAATCGGCCAGCTTATGATTGAGGTGAACGAGGAACTCAAACGACACAAGTTCGTTAGGGAGTCTCATGGGACGATATCGGCGAGATTTTCCTCTACGCTAGGTTCTGCTGTCGACTTAGCCATCGGCCAACACTATGGCTCGCATTCTCCATTTTCCCCCAAGCGAGGCATGATCTCCCTGTTGGGTGACATGGAAAGATATGCGCTCCGGGAAATGTATTCCCGTCTTCAGCTTCCCGGGATTGGCAGAAAGTTTATTAACCAGCCCTGGCGTTACAGGATAATGGCGCGATTTCTACTAGTCATTGCTCGACTTCGGGGGGACCAGTTCAGTGCGAATCGGATGAATTGGGATTCCCTTAGCGATTGGTATTCGTTGAAGGGGCTTTGTCCGAGATGCCAACCGCTGAATAAATGCGATGCGCGGTTGCGCACCCTCGTGCCGGACGTAGTGGTAGATGAATTCATTTCCACCATCGGCAAGCTTCGCCGTTGCATCCCTCTAAACGCGCGCAATGCGATTTATCAGCCCGCATTTGATGGGTGCGGCATGTTGCAGGCGGGAACTGGGGACCTCTTCATTCAAGATACCCTGTATGAAATCAAATCCTCAATTGTGGATCGGCTTCAAGCAAAAGACCTTCACCAACTATTGAGCTATTGCGTCCTCAATGCTCTTCGTTATCATGAACAACAGTTGCCGATCCACCGAATCGCCCTAATAAATCCTAGAAGAGCATTCCGTTATCGGATTACCCTTTCGAGTCTTAGCGAAAGGATTGGGTGTGGAACATTCTCAAATCTCGTACAAGAATTCCGTAGGGCTCTAAAAACGGACCTGCCGGATTATTTGCGAAAAAGCATCTTCAAATCTTTATCGCCTTTCTATCAATCGCGAGTCCGAGAAAAACTGAGAGCCATGGGGCTTCCTTCTAATATTGCTTCAGCCGTCATCTGCTGAAATTCTATTTATTTGCTAACAAATGCGGCTGGGGCGGGAGAATCCTATAGGATTCTCCCGCCCCAGCCAAGAACCGGATAGCTTCTAACGCGCTGGTCCGGAGGAACGGCGGCGCTTCAAGTCGGCCACGCGCAGCCGCACCTGCTCGCGCCTCATCAGGGCCTCGGCCTGCGCAAGGCTCAGGGAATCGGCCGGCTTGCCGAGCGCGGCCTTCGCCTTCTCCAGGCCCTGGCGGGCCCGTTCCTCGTCGATCTCGCCGGCCATCTCCGCGGTCTCGGCGAAGACCTCGACCTTATGGCCGAGCACCTCGGCGAAGCCCCCGGACACGGCGAAGCTCTTGACCTCTTTGGCCGAGGTGACGCGGATCTCCCCTTCTTTGAGCTGGACCATGAACGGCTCATGGCCGGGCAGGACGCCCATCTCCCCCTCGAAGGCGGGGAGCGTCACCGAGTCGGCCTCCTGCGAGAGGACGACCCGCTCGGGGGTCACGAGTTCGAAAGATATGCGCTTAGGCATAAAAAGAGTTCCTCATAACCGGAAATAGTCCGCGACAGAGTCGCGAACTATTTCATTTTTTCAGCGTTGGCGATGACTTCGTCGATCCCGCCCGCCATGTAGAAGGCCTGCTCGGGCAAGGAATCATGCTTGCCTTCCATGATCTCCTTGAACCCGCGGATCGTCTCCTTGAGCGTGACGTATTTCCCCTCGCGGCCCGTGAACTGCTGGGCCACGAAGAACGGCTGAGAGAAGAACTTTTGTATCCTGCGCGCCCGCGAGACCACGAGCTTGTCCTCGTCGGAGAGCTCGTCGATGCCCAGGATGGCGATGATGTCTTGGAGGTCCTTGTAGCGCTGGAGCACTTTCTGCACGGCGCGGGCGATGGCGTAGTGCTCCTCCCCCACGATCTTGGGGTCCAGGATGCGCGAGGTCGAATCCAGCGGGTCCACGGCCGGGTAGATGCCCAGCTCGGCGATCTGGCGCGAGAGCACGGTGGTGGCGTCGAGGTGGGTGAAGGTCGTGGCCACCCCGGGGTCGGTGAGGTCGTCGGCCGGGACGTAGATGGCCTGGATGGAGGTGATGGAACCGTTCTTGGTCGAGGTGATGCGCTCCTGAAGCGCCCCCACCTCGGTGGTCAGCGTGGGCTGATAGCCGACGGCGGAGGGCATGCGTCCGAGCAGGGCCGACACCTCGCAGCCCGCCAGCACGAAGCGGAACACGTTGTCGACGAAGAGGAGCACGTCCTGGCCTTCCTTGTCCCGGAAGAACTCGGCCTGGGTCAGGGCCGTCAGGGCCACACGCGCGCGGGAGCCCGGCGGCTCGTTCATCTGCCCGTAGACGAGGACGGTCTTCGATAGGACGGGGCTCCCGTCCTGGAGCTTGGCATGCTGCATCTCCAGCCAGAGGTCGTTGCCTTCGCGGGAGCGCTCTCCCACTCCGCCGAACACGGAGACTCCTCCGTGCTGCTTGGCCACGTTGTTGATGAGCTCCATGATGATGACGGTCTTGCCCACGCCGGCGCCGCCGAAAAGCCCGACCTTGCCCCCCTTCATGTAGGGCTCCAGGAGGTCGATGACCTTGATGCCGGTCTCGAAGATCTGCGGATGGGTCTCCTGGTCGGCCAGCGAGGGCGGAGACCGGTGGATGGGGAGCGTCTCCTTGGTGTCGATGGGTCCGCGCAGGTCCTTGGGGTCGCCGAGCACGTCCATGAGCCGTCCCAGGCACGCGCGACCGACGGGGACGGTGATGGGGGCCCCGGTGTCTTCGACGGCCATGCCTCGGCGCATGCCCTCCGTCGGGCCCAAGGCGATGGCGCGGACCGTGTTGTCTCCCAGATGCTGGGCCACCTCCGTAGTGACGACGCTACCCCCTCCGTCTTTTCCGTTGCCCCCCTCTCCCATCTTGATCTTGAGGGCGCTGTACATGGCCGGGAGCTTCCCGGAGGGGAACTCCACGTCCACGACCGGGCCGACGACTTGCACGAGTTTTCCGATGTTCATTTCGTTCTCCAGGATATCATGAGGCCAGGGCCTCGGCGCCGCTGACGAGCTCCGCGATCTCGCGGGTGATCATCGCCTGGCGGGTGCGGTTGAGATTGAGCGTGAGGGCATCGATGAGTTCCCCCGCGTTCTTCGAGGCGGAATCCATCGCGTTCATGCGCGCGGCCAGTTCCGCCGCCTGCGATTCGAGGAGTATCCTGAATAGCTGGGCCTTTAGCGCCCTGGGCAGGAGGGCCTCGAGGAGCCTCTCCCGGCGCGGCTCGAAGCGGA
>CAYWAR010000253.1:0-4546 GCA_964455765.1 uncultured Elusimicrobia bacterium | reverse complement strand
GTGCATCGGGAACACGCCTTTGCCCGGCAACAGATAGTTCAGGAAGGAGAAGACTGACTTTTTTATCTCTCCGGCGTAGTGCGTGCCGCCGATGAGAACGACCCGCTTCGGGAGATTGAGGATGATGAAGGCGGCACTGCGGGTATCATCCATGCGGCGGGCGGAGGGCGCCGGGATCATGCGACGATTATAGATATTTCACGCTTCGCGGCGGGAGAAGAGTTTCTTCCCCTTGCGCGGCGGCGGGGGGGGTGGTATAATCATCTTCATGAGCCGAATGGCCTCCGTCGCGGCATTGACGCTCGCGGCTGCGCTCGCCCTGCGGGCTCCGGCGCATTGCGGCGCCTCCTCCGGCTTCCCCTCGGAGGTCGAGGGCTTCCCCATCCCCAACGCGCACGAGATCGAAGAAGGGCGCGTCTTCCGGGGAGGGGAACCCCGCTCCCAGGTCAAGGACGTGGCGAAGTTCGGCATCACCGACGTGCTCATCTTCAAGACCCAGAACCTCGTCGAGGTCGCCCGGGAGATCCACGCGCTCAAAGAGCTCGGCATCGACGGGGGCAACATCCGCCACATCCCCTTCCGCTGGAAGGACCTCCCCAATTTCCAGGAGCCTTGCGAGCAGACCGTGGAGGCCCTGCGCATGCTCACCGAGCTCCCGGCGGACCCCAAGCGCAAGCTCTTCTATCACTGCACCCACGGCGAGGACAGGACGGGCCTGCTCTCGGGGCTCTACCGCATCCTCGACGATGGCTGGGACATCCAAAGAGCCTTCCATGACGAGATGTGCGAGAACGGCTACGAAGCGGGAAATCCGAAGAAGCACAAAGGAAGCGTCGCGGCCATCCGCGAGTCCCTGACCCCGCTCTTCCTTAAGATGGCCTGGCTCGCCGAGACCGGGAAGCTCTCCAAGGGGGACCTGAACACCGGCATCTGCCGCGTCGACCCCGCTGAATCCGAGGAGTTCCGAAAGTCTCCCTACGCCCGCCCCAAGGACTTCGCCTGCAAGAAGTCCTCGAAGTTCCCCAAAAACTAAAGGGACCGGAACAGCGACAAATTCCGGTGGAATTTATCGCTGTTCCGGGATAATGCCAAAGACAATATGGGCCTTTGGGCCCAATCAATCCGGGGTCATCGGCACCTGACAGAATCTGGGTCCCACGGCTATCCTGTGAGTGCCGACGGGCCCAAGGCATCGGGCCGGAGCGGCGGAAAGGACGAGCGACGAAACCACTCGTCGCCGTGGGGGTGAAAGCCCCTGCGGAAAGCTCCCGGGGTCCAGCTCCGAGGGGCGATAAACGGAGGTGGTATGAGGACAGCCGCGCTGCTCATCCTGACCCTCGCAGTCCCCGCCGCGAGAGCGTACTCCCAGGTCGTCGTGGTCCCATCCGAGAAGTTCAACGCTTCGGGTTTTTCGATGGCGGAGGTGGAGGCCGCCTCGCTGGACCCGGATTGGTATACCCTCGACCCCAAGAGCGTCCGCATCGAGCGCATCAAGGACGCGGAAACCCAGGGGTCGGAGGAAGGCTCCGCCCCGGTTCAGGCCCCGGCGGAACCCGCGCCCGCCCCGGCTCCGGCGCCCGCGCCGAGCGCGCCGTCCTACGACTCGGGCTTGGGGGAGGAAGACCCCTTCGTCCTCATCGACAAGATCATCAACCTCGGGGAGAAGATCTGGGCCATCATCGAGAAGAACAAGCCGGTGGTCAACGTCCAGAGCACCTACGCCAACGCGGTCCCGCAAGGCATCACCCATTGGGATCAGCTCGAGGGCTGGAGCGAGCCCAAGGTACGCACCTACGCCTTCATCGCCAAGAACGTCTACGGGGCGAAGATGGTGGAAGTGCGCTACCAGGTCATGATGAGCTATGGGGGCAACTACAAGGGGAAGGGGAAATATATCACCGGCGTCTCCATCTACCCTCTCCTCGTCGAGGTGGGCTGGGGCTACAAGTTCAGCATGGAGAACTCGGTGCCCAGCGTGAGCAACGTCGGCACCAGCGAGAACCCCGTCGCCTCTCTGGTGGCCAACATCAAGTGGACGATCTCCACCGCGGTCAAGGAGAGCCAGGGCACCTCGGTCTACTACATGCAGGGCACCGGCGCCATGAAGGAGATCGGCGGGCCCTTCAAGCAGGCCTTCCACCGGGACTCCGCGAGGTCCCTGGAGCGCGCCCGCGCGGCGGACCTCGGCGGTTTGCGCATGCCCTTCCCGGCGCCGGCCCCCGTCCTCATCGGCCGCTGACGCGCCTCATCGACACCGAGCCCCGTCCATTCTTCGGACGGGGCTCGGTGTCAGACGTTAACCAGATTAACTTGTCTGCACCGGAATGAAATAAGTTAAATTACTTAAACGTCTGGTAAGAAATGGAACATCCTGATGACACGACAACAGAACCCCCCGAACGGAAGCGCACCCCCGCGGGGGGTGCGCTGACATCATGGGGCATCTTCAGGAGCTGAAGCGGGAATACCGTGATCTTGCCGAGAGGCTCGGCACGGGCACGGTCGGCCTGCCCGAGCCCGAGAACGAGAAGGCGCGCGAAGGCTGGCGCGAGATACTCGAGATACTCTACACGCCGGAGGAAGCGGCGCTCGCTTCCCGCCTTCCGGTGCTCCCCAAG
Organism: uncultured Elusimicrobia bacterium; assembly: GCA_964455765.1. Lineage (GTDB taxonomy): Bacteria > Elusimicrobiota > Elusimicrobia > UBA1565 > UBA1565 > CAYHRV01. Next base: position 1,928 of record CAYWAR010000253.1, on the reverse strand, counting down.
CCCATCAAGGACATCGCCCGCCGGGTCGGCCTGAGCATCGACGAGCTCAGGCCCAGGCTGGAGGCCATGGCGGAGAAAGGCCTCGTGCTCGACCTGCCCCGGCCCGATTCCTCCGAGGACCTCTACCTGCTCGCCCCTCCGGTCGTGGGCTTCTTCGAATTCAGCATGATGCGCGCCAACGACATGATCCCCAAGAAGCGCATGGCCCAGGCCATGGAAGCCTATTTCTGGGAGGACACGGCCTTCGTCCAGGAGGTGTTCGGCCATGAGACGCAGATCGGCAGGACGCTGGTCCATGAGGACGCGCTCGCGGAGGAATCCGCCGAGGTGCTCGACTGGGAGAGGGCGCGCGCCATCGTGCGGGGCGCCCGCACCCGGGCGGTCTCGCTCTGCTACTGCCGCCACAAGGCCGGGCATCTCGGGAAATCCTGCGGCGTCCCGGTGGAGACCTGCCTCTCGCTCGACGGCGCCGCGGAGTTCGTGCTCCGCCGCGGATTCGGCCGCGAGATCGACGCCTCCGAGGCGGCCGGCATCCTCGACCTCGCCCGGGAGAAGCGTCTGGTGCACATCGCCGACAACGTCAAGCGCCGCCCCTCCTGGATCTGCAACTGCTGCGCCTGCTGCTGCGGCCAGCTCCAGGCCGTCAACCGCGTCGGCCTTCCCGCCGTGACGCCCAGCGGCTTCGAGGCCAAGAACCGGCCCGAAACCTGCACCGGCTGTTCGCGCTGCGCCAGGGTCTGCCCCGCGGGCGCCATCGCCATGGCGCCGGTGCGCAAGGGCGCGGCCTGGCGGCTCCGGCAGGAGCGCCGTGCCGCGTCCGATAATGGGAACGGCGCGGCCCAGCGCAACGGGCTTCTTCCGGAAGTGGACACCGGCCGCTGTCTGGGCTGCGGGCTCTGCGCGCTGGAGTGTCCCAAGCGCTCGATGCGCATGCACAGGCGCTCCAAGAGGCCCGCGGTGCCTTTCAACGGCGTGGAGAAAGCCCTGCGCATGGCCCTGGAACGGGGACGCCTGCCCCATCTGCTCTTCGACGCCGCGGCCGGACCCGGTCCGAAAGCCCTCAACGCGCTCCTGCAGGCCCTTTGCCGCTTCCCGCCCGTGGAGAAGGCGCTGGCCTCGGAGCAGGTCCGCTCCCGCTTCGTGCGCTTCGTCCTAAAGCGGGTCCCGGGCCGCTGACCGGGCGGCGAGGATCTCAATCGCAGACTTCGGTGCCGACCGGCTCGACCTTCACTTTATACGCGGAGAAGAACTTCTCCCAATCTCCGGCGGGCGGGTCTCCTAGGCGGTTGCGGAAGGCGCCGTTGACGCAGTTGTTCCACCCGAACCGGACCGCCTCGTACTTGGCCTGCCGGTCCCCGGCTTCCTCGACCTGCTTCATGGCGTCGGCGCAGAGCGCGGAGGGGTCCAGCCAGGAGTATCTCTCCTTGAGCGCCTCGGTCTTCCAAGACTCGTAGAATCGCAGGCGGGTCTTCTCCATCCACAGGGAGAAGGACATGGACTCCCGGACATGCGCGGCGACTTTATGGAGTTCCTTGGGGACTTTGAGCGCCTTCACGCGCTCCAAGGACTTGGCTCCCTGATCCAGGTTGGACCTGGCGTTCTCGAAGAAGAAAGGGGCGCCCAAGCTCCGGGTGCCGCAGTCCCGATAACGCGGGCTCCCGCTCACGCAGAGCTCCAGCATGGGTACGTCTTGGAACTCCATGCCTTCGGGGGTGTTATGGTCCAGTTTCAGTAATTCCTTCAACCTTTTCTCTCCGATCACGGCGGGATCAAAAGAAAACCTCCTCTCGCCGCAATCGGCTTCCAGAGTCATGGTCTTTTGGCCGGCTTGAGCTGGAAAGACCGGGAGGAGCCCGGCAGCGGCGACCAGTAAGGCGGTCTCAGACGTCAACTTAATCAACTTTCGTCCCACACGGGAAATAAGTTCA
>CAYWAR010000252.1:0-4548 GCA_964455765.1 uncultured Elusimicrobia bacterium | reverse complement strand
CGTAAAATAAGACCTCGAATGCGATAAAGCGCTTCGCGTTTTATCGCATTCGAGGGATTTGGTTTTTGATCTACTAGGCTTCTCCGGCCAATAGGACGGGGCCGCCGCCTGGGCGGCCCACAAGCTTCTCCAGCCGCCAGACCATCAACGGGACCCCGAGTCCCAGCGCGAGCGTGACCATCGCCAGCGCGGGGATGCCCGTCAGGCGTCCCGAGGGGTCGGCGCCGAGCGCGTGCGTGGAGGCGAAGGCAGCGACCGCGCTGGAGGCATGGGCGAAGGCGTTCTGGGCGGAAAGGTAGCGGGCCCGCGCCGAGGAGGGAGGCACCCGCGAGGCCAGCGCGCTCACCGCCACCCAGCGCATGGCGCTGCCTCCCATGAAGCCGGCGAAGAAGAGCGCGGGCGCCAGAACGGGCGGGGAAAGGATCGCCCCGCCGTAGAGCACGATTGCCAGAACGAGAGTCCCGGCCGCGACCGGCTCGAGCGCCCCCCTGCGGTCGGTCCATATCCCGGCCAGGCGCATGGTGGCCAGGCTCGTCAGGCCGCCGGCCAGGTAGAGCAAGCCCAGCCCCTCGCGCGACACCCCCCGGTTGAACATCAGGAAGGCGGAGAGGTTCGGGACGAGCAGGAAATTGCCGAGGATGGCCAGGCCGAAGGCCGCGAAGGAAAAGGCCACCCGCCGGTCGAAGGGGAGCGGCGCCGCGGCCGCGCCTTGCGCCATGTGGCCGCGAAGCGGAGGCAGGATGAGGCGCGCGCAGAGGGCCAGCATGAAGGCGAGGCCGCCCACCACGAGGAAAGGAGCGCGCCACCCGCCCCAGCGGGCGAGCTCGAGCCCCGCCGGGACTCCGAGGATCGAGGACGCGGAGAAACCCGAGCTGACGATCGCGGTCGCCCGTCCGCGGCGCGACTCGGGCACCAGGTCGGCCAGGATGGAGAAACAGAGCGTGCCCGCCACCCCGCCGAAGGCCCCGGCCGCCACGCGCGCCAAGATGAGCCCGGCGGGCCCGCGGGCCAGGGCCGCGGCCATGGTCGCCGATCCCAGCCCGGCCACCGACCAGCACAGTGCGCTCCGGCGGTCGAAGCGGTCGAGCAGGAAGGAGCCCAGGAAGCCGATCACGCAGGCGGAGGCCGTGTAGGAGCCGCCCACGATCCCCAGATGAGACATGGGGATGCCCAACGCCGAGCCGAGGTCCGGCCCCAGCGGCATGACCATCATGAAGTCGAGCAGGTTGACGAAGTACACGGCGGCCAGCAGGAGCAGTGCGGCCCTCTCGCCGAAAGCGGGGAGGGGAGGTTTCACGACAAGGCGGATGGAGGGCGACGCTCCAGCTTGAGCGCGATCGACAAGGCCATGAGCATCCCCCCGTCGCCCAAGGCCGCCAGCCAGAGGATGGGGGACCCGGAGAGGAAGGCGGCATGGGTCACGAGAAAAACAACGGCCGCGGCCTTCGAGAGCAGGAGGACGAGGACGTACGCGGGCTCTTTGAGAGCGAGCAGATAGACCACGCCCAGGATCAGCAGGAATATCCCGGCTTGCGAGGGAAAGAAGATGGCCGGCCCGCATTCCATGCCCAAGAGCCCGGCCATCCTCCTGGGAAGGAACAGCAAGCCCAAGCCCAGGGCGCAACTGTGGACTCCGATGAGGAGGATGAGCAGGCGGGAAAGGGGGCCTCCGGCCAAGGGGTTCATCAGGCGGCCCAAGCGAAGGAGAGGAGGAGCAGCCAGAATGCGCCGATCGCGAGAGCTCCGGAAAGCTCCGGCCCCCGCCGCAGCGCGCCGAGCGGCGCGCGCGAGGATTTCCACAACACCATGCAGCACACCGCGAAGCCTACGCAGAGCACGGCGGTCCGCAGGAGCGCGAGCAGGGGCGCCGAAGCGCCCAGGCTTCCTCCGGCGCTCAACCCCAGCGCGAGGCCGCGGATCCCCGGGACATAGGAGAGCTGATAGGACGCGTAACCCGCGGCCATGATGGGGGACCAAGCCAGCATCATCCGCCAGAAACGCTCGCGCGCGGGACCCTCGCGCTTGAAGACGCGGCGCAGGAGGAGCGGCGGAAGCAGGGCTCCGGCCAGCATCATGAGCGTGGTCAGCACGGCATGGTCCCACGCGCGCATGAAAGAGGGGAAGGCGGCGGGACGAAGCTCCATGAGCTGGAGCAAGCTCAAGGGAAGCAGGAGGCCGCTGAGCATGGCGACGAACATCCCGGCCTCGGGCTTGGAGGCGGAAGTCGTCCACAGCTCCCGGCCCGGCATGCGCAAGTTGAGCTGGGGCGAGCCGTTGGGGCAGACCTGGACGCAGTTGAGGCAGAGCACGCAGTCCCGATTGGAGTCGACGAACATGAGGTGGCCGAAGACCGGACAGCCCTGGACCTTCTCATTGCCCTTATAGCAGGCATGGTCCGTGCATTTGGCCGCGCAGACATCCGGGGTGGGGCGCAGTTCCACCATGGAAGAGGAAGAACAGAGCCCGGCGAATCCGCCCAACGGACAGAGGTGGCGGCACCAGGACCGGCGGGGGAATAAGATGCTCGTGGTCACGGCCCCGGCCAGGATGCAGAGCAGGAGCAGGCCGGTGGCAAGAGCGGAATGGCGCATGCCCGTGACCTCTTCGGCCCAAATGATAAGGAAGAAACCGATGGCCGCCCATCCGTATTCATAATCCTTCATCCAGGCCGGGATGCGCCATTTCAGGCTGATGGACTTCTGAAGCCCCTCTCCAGCCGCGGCCATGGGACAGACCGAGCACCACGCCCTCCCCACCAGGAGGAAGGAGAGGATGAGACCGGGCCACCAGAGCGACCAGACCAGGAGCGTCGCCAATCGGCCTTGGGATCCTTGGAACCCGACGAAAGCGTCGAAGAATATGGCCGCGAAGACCAGAGCGGCGACGACGCGCACGGCCTTCGGTATCCCCAGCAGGAAGGCGAGCAGCTTGCGGGGAAGAGAAAGCCAATTGAAGCCGATGGAATGCTGCTTCGCCGGCACTCCGAGGAACACCTCCTCCGCGCCGATGAGCTCCCCTTCGGCCAGCACCACGGCGCGCTCCATGGCCTCCTTGAGCTCCCGCACGTTCCCGAAGAGATAATCGTAGGAGACCAGTTTCGTGACCGCCTGGGTGTCTATCCCCGTGAGCTTCTTGCCCAGCCGGGAGGCATGCTCGGAGGCGAAGGCCCAGGCCAGTTCCGGGATGTCCTTCTTGTGCTCGCAGAGAGAGGGCACGGTGACGACGCGGTCCTTGAACGCTTGCGCGAGCTCCCCGATAAGCTGGCCGGAGGACGCCAAGCGCTCGAGGGCGATGCGGGAAGAGACGATGACTCGGACCTCGCGCGGGGCGCCCTCGGGCCCCCATTCCTCGGAACTCAGGAAACGGGCCAGCCTCTGCTGGATGGGCTTGGGGAGCTTGTCGACGTCCATGAGCAGGAGCGTGCCTCCCTCGGCCAGGTCCATGTAGCAGACCGCATGGAAGAACTCGGGGGACTGGCCTCCCTGGCCATAGGCGCCGAAAAGCTTGTCCCCCCAGGGGGATTCGACGATCTGAGCGCACTCGACCGCCAGCAGGGGTCCGGCCTTGCGCTTTCCGGCGGCATGGATGAGCCGGGCCACGGTCTCCTTCCCGGTCCCGGGCTCGCCCTGGATGAACACCGGGGTGGAGTCCTGCGCGTGCCGGGCGATGGCCTGGCGCAGGGCGTTCATGCGCGGGTGCCTGCCCAGGAAGGGGGGCGCCTGGACCTCGCCGTCGTTCTGGATGAAATGGCTCAGGCGCTTCTCCCGCTCGACCGAGACGCCGACGGCCTTGTCCGTGGCCTTGAGGCGCGAGGAGATGACCCGGACGATCTCCCTCAGGATGCCTTGGTCCGCGGCGATGAGGGCCTCGAAGGTCTCGCGCTCGAGCGTGAGGCATTCGACGAAATTCACGGCCACCACGTCGGCGGAGGCCGCGTCGCTGGTGAGCAGGGACATCTCGCCCACGCACTCGCCCTGTCCCAGCTTGGCCAGGACCACCGTCTCCCCGCCCTCGGTGCGCAGCCTCACCTCGACGCCGCCGGACACGATCGCGTAGAGGCGGCTGCCCTGGTCCCCCTGATGGATGAGCGTGTCGCCGAAAGCCAGCGAGGCGGGCTTCATGGCCACGGCGATGGCCCTCAGCGTCCTCTCCGAGAGGGAGGACCAGAGGGGGGAAGACCGCAGGAGCTTGACGCGGGAGTCGAGGGACCTGAGCAGGTCCGCGGCCGGGGAGTCCGCGCTTTGAGAGTGGCTCATCCGTTCATGAAAATAGCATGTTGGGCTTGCGCGGCACAAATCAGCCTCCGAGCTCCGCCTCCGCGGCCTGGATCCCGGCTTGGACGCTCTCCATCTCGGTGCCCACGGCCTGGACCTTCTCGTAGTCGGCGTAGAGCTCCGGGTCGGCCAGTTTCGCGGCCAGCTCCTCCAAGCGCGCGTGCAGGACTTCCAGCCCCTCCCGGAGTTGGGCCTCGCGCCGAATGCGCTTGCGCTCCTCTTTCGGGTCCGGGCCGCGCCCGGGCTTGGCCTGCTCGGGCTGGCTTATTTGCTG
>CAYWAR010000251.1:0-4575 GCA_964455765.1 uncultured Elusimicrobia bacterium | reverse complement strand
CGCGGTTCCATCCCGGATTCGACACGCTGGGTTCGGCGCGGGACCAGCTCGGAGTGATGCTGGAAGGCCTGAAATAGTCCTTATCCCGGGCCGGCGGGTTCGGTGAGCAACCACTTCAGGCCCTCGGCCGCGGCCCGGTTCCCCGGGTCCAATTCCAAAGCCCGCCGGAAAGAAGCGGCCGCCCCTTTCTCGTCGCCGGAGATGATCCGGCACACGCCCAGGCCCAGATGGGCGAGCGCGTCCTTGGAGTCGGCCTCCAAGGCCTTGCGGAAGGCGTCCTCCGCGCGCGAGGCGTCCCCCATCACGGCGTAGCCCACTCCCCGCAAGAGCCGCGCGTCCGCGCTGTCGGGTTCGATCCCGCTCTCCAAAGCCTCCTCCACCAGCGACATCCAGCCGGTGCCCATCACCCAAAGGCCCATGTCATTGCCCACGTCATGGGGGTTATAGGAGACCTTCCCCTTGCGTCCGGGCTCCGAGGACGCCGAAGACGCCGAGGGCCTCTCTGAAAAGGACAGGTTCATCCCCAAGCGGACCTCCGCGTCCTGGGGAGCCTTGGCCAGGGTCTCGCGCAGGCCGGCGATGATGGCACGGACCTCCTCCCGGCGTCCGGCGGCGTCGGAAGACTTGAGCTTGAACTCCCTGCGCGCGGCGAAGGGCTGGGCCGCGGCCGCGCCCGCGGCGCGCTCGAAGGCATCCTTGAGCCGGGACGGGGATTCGGTCTTGGAGGCTTTCACCAGCTTGGGCTTGGGCAGGGCGACGATGTCCACGCTGAGCTCCGCGTCCCGGTCGAGCGGGAGGCGGGCGAGGTTCTTGGCGAGCACCTCCAGCGGCCCCTCGGGCCCCTGCGCGGGCTCCGGAGGCTCCTCCTTCCCCCCCTCCCCTTCCTTCTCCCGAGGCGTCCGTCCCCGCCCGCCGTAGGAGACGGAGAGCGCCAGGCCGCCCTGGCTGTCGGGGGTGAGATGGAACACGCCGACGAGGGCCTCGCGCGCCTTGGCCGGACGCCCCTCCTTGAGCGTGGCCCGGGCGAAGCGGAAGCGGGCCACGGAATCCCTCTGCTTGGCCTTCATCGCGCGGCGGAACATCTCGGCCGCGTCCTTGTTCCTCCCGGCCCGCTCATAGAGCGAGCCGAGCTCCAACATCGCGTCCTGGTACATCGGGAAGAGCTTGAGCGCCGCCTGGAGGGACTCCATGGCCTCTTCCTCGCGCCCGAGCTTGCGGTAGAGGGAGCCGAGCTGGAAACGATAGAGCGGATGAACCGGGTCGAACGCCGCCGCTTTGCGGAAATGGTCCAGGGCCTGGGGAGTGAGCCCCATCCCATCCTCGATGGAGCCGAGGTTCATCTGGATGTCCCCGCGCCGTGGGTCGAGCCGGTCCGCCTCCTGGAAAGAGGCGTAGGCCTTCTTCTCGTCGCCCCGCCAGGCGTAGACGATGCCCAGGAGGACGTGCGTCTGGGCGCTCTTAGGATCGAGCTTGAGGCTCTCGTCGAACTCGGCCTCGGCCTGGTCCACCTCCCCCAGCCAATACTGGGCCGCGCCCAGCATGCGGTGCGCGAGCGCGTCGGCGGGGTTCTTGATGACCGCTTTGGCGAACTCGCGCGCGGCGCGAGGATAGTCCCGGCTCTCCATGTGCGAGGAGCCCTCGGCCAGGTCCCGGGCGGCCTGCGCCTGCATCATCATGTCCCAGTAGGTCGTCTGCCCCTCGGAGGTCTTCGCCGCCCAGGCCGGAGGCGGGAGCGCCGGAGCCGACGCGAGGAGGAGGGCCAGGGCCCGCGCCGCCGGGAGGGTTCTCATGGAGCGTGTTCCAAGGCGTTGGTCAGGAACGGGGCGATCGCGCCCACGGCCCGGGCGCGGTGACTGATGAGGTTCTTCTCGCGCGCAGTCATCTGCGCCAGCGTCTTGCTCAGCTCGGCCACCAGGAAGAGCGGGTCGTAGCCGAACCCGTTGCCTCCCTCGGGCTCGAGGGCGATCTTCCCTTCCAGGCGGCCCTGGGCGATGCACACGCTCCCCTGGGGGGAGGCGAGCGCGACGACGCAGCGAAACACCGCCTTGCGCGCCGCGGGGGCGACACCGCTCAACTCGCGCAGGAGCTTCTCGTTGTTCGCCGCGGCGTCGCAAGCCTCCCCCGCGTAGCGGGCGGACAAGACCCCGGGCCTGCCCTCGAGCGCCGCGACCTCCAAGCCCGTGTCGTCGGCCAGCGTCCAGAACCGCGTGGAGAGCGCCGGGAAGAGGGCTTTCTTGCAGGCGTTCTGCTCCAGGGTGGCCCCGTCCTCCGCCACCTCGGGGACGGCCGGGAAGTCCTCTAGGGAGACGAGCTCTAGGGAGAAGCCGTGGTCCTCGAGCAGGCAAGAAAGCTCGCGGACCTTGTTTCGGTTGCGGGTGGCCAGGAGAAGCTTCATTCGGGGGGACGCTCGTCGGCGCGTAAAAATTGTACTATGAATCATGGCTCCCCTCAACATGAGATTCAGGATCGCGTCGCTGGGCGTCGTCCTCTTCGCGGCGGCTTCCCTCTGCGCCTGCGCGCGCGATCTGCGCCACATCGACACCAGCGACCCCGCCATCACCGCCCGGGCGCGCGCCCAGCTCAAGGCCGATCTCGACATCAATCCCCGCTTCCTCGACCTGAGCACCCACATGGGCATCGTGACCGTCTCGGGCATGGTCGACTCGCCGGATCAAAAGCGGCGCATCAACAAGGTCCTCAGCGCGGTGCCCGGAGTCAAACAGGTCATCGTCAACATCATCATCCAGGAGTAAAGTGCGGGTCCGCTCCGCCGCCCTCCTGCTCCTCGCCCCCGCGGCCCTGGGCGCCGCCTTTCTCCCGACGGCCGGGGCTCAGGAGACCCGCCTCTGGTCCCCCGCGTCCTATGTCGCCGCGGCGCTCGAAGCCTCTCCCGAAACCGCCCGCAGCCGCCTCTCCCGGAAAGCGGCCTCCTCCCGCTGGAAATCGGCCCTCGCCTCCGCGGCCCTGCCCGCGCTGAGCTGGTCGGCGGACTCGGCGCCCTACGGGCACACTCCGGCCGACTCCTATCTGTTCCACAACTGGCGGCTCAACGCCTCGGATGTGGGGATCAACACCGGCCTGCGCTGGAACCTCTTCAACTCCTTCGCCGATGAGCTCACTGTCCGCGCCTCCTCCCTGGCCAGGGACGCGGCGGAGGCGGAGCTGGATTCTTCCCTGCGCTCCCAGGCCCTGGCGGCCCTGCGGGTCTACTACTCCCTCGCCCTCAAGGGCAGGATCTTGGAGGTCTCCGAGGGCAACCTCAAGGCCCAGGAGGCCCAGTTCGCCCTCACCCAGGACCTCTATAAGCACGGGATGAAGAGCTACACCGACCTCCTCAAGAGCGAGACCGACCTGCTATCGAGCCGCCTGCGCCTGGCCTCGGCCCAGGCGGAGACGCGCAAGAGCCTGGTGCGCTTCAACACGCTCCTCCAGCGCGGACCCCTGGACCCGGCCGAGCCCGAGCCCCTCTCCGAACCCGGAGCCCGGGCTTTCCCCGAGCCCGGGACGGAACTACGCGACTCCCTGCGCAGGCGCCCGGAGCTGAGGATCGCTCGCCTGGAGGAGGACAAGGCCGCGGTGTCTCTGCGCCGGACCATCCGGGAGAGCGTCCCCGCCCTTTCCCTGGACGCGCTCTGGCAGCGCCAGGAAGTGGCGACCTTCGGGAAGCCTTCCTCCTTCGGCATCCCCAACCCCAATTACCGCCTCTCCCTCACTTTGGCCCTTCCCTCCGGCTTCAACGCCTACTCGCAGGCCCAGAACGCCCTGGCCTCCCGCTCCGAGCTCGAGCGCGCGCGGGAAGCCCGCCGGGCCCAGGAGCTCCAGGTCGGGCAGGAAGTCGCCCTCTCGCGCAGCGAGCTCGAACGCGCCCTCCAGACTCTGCGGGTGGCCTCGCGCAAGGAGGAGATCTCCCGCGAGAACCTGGGCCTGGTCTCCGAGCAATACCAGCAAGGCCGCGCGGACGTGATACGGCTGGCCCAGGCCCAGCTCGACTTCCTCGAATCGCAGGTCCAGCGCGCGCAAGCCATGCATGACGCCCATGTGGCCGCGGCCGAGTACCGCTACGCCGCGGGCGAGTCCCTGTGAAGGCCCTTTCGGCCGCCGCGCTCGCCTGCGCGCTGTCCCTCTCTTCCTGTGGACGCCGGGAGCGGCCAAGAATGGCGGACTTGACCCTTCCCAGGCTCTCCGGAACGGAAGAGACCGCGCTGGCGCGCTGCCCGGCGAAGAAATGCCTGACCGTGGTCGTGGCCCCCTGGTGCGGGGTCTGCCGGACCAAGGCCGAGCTGATCAAGCGCCTGAGCGCGATCGTCAAGGCGCGAGGCGTGGAGACCCGCGTGGTCGTGGGGATGGATACCGAAGAGGCGGTGCGCGAGTTTGCCCGGGAATTCGGCCCGGACACGCTCCTCGACCCCGCGGGGAGGCTCCGCGTCGCGGGCGTCCCGCACTTCCTCGTCAGCGACTCCTCCGGCGTCATCGTCAACAAGGCCGCGGGCATGCCCGGGCCCGTGCGCACGGCCGAGGCCCTGGCCTGGTATCTGGCGCTGGACTGACATGCATCGGATGCGCATCGACGCCTTG
>CAYWAR010000250.1:0-4581 GCA_964455765.1 uncultured Elusimicrobia bacterium | reverse complement strand
TTTCCGCTTCCTGTCATAATTTTGTGTTTTTTTTTTGCGGGGTGTCCGGTCCCGTTCTATTTGGCCGCGGGGAGCTTGGCGCCGGTGATGACCTCGTCGACGACCCCGTAGGTCTTGGCTTCCTCGGCGGACATGTAGAAGTTCCGCTCCGAGTCCTTCTCGATGCGCTCCGGGGTCTGGCCCGTGTGCTTGGCCAATATCTCGTTGAGGATCTTCTTGGTCTTGGACATCTCCCGGGCCTCCACCTCGATGTCGGTGGCCTGTCCCGTGATCCCCCCTCCTCCGATGAGCGGCTGGTGGATCATGATGCGGGACTGGGGCAGGGCGAAGCGGCGGCCCTTGGTCCCGGCGGCGAGGAGCACGGCGCCGAAGGACATGGCCATGCCGATGCAGATGGTGGTGATCGGGGCGCGCAGGTACTGCATGGTGTCGTAGACCGCGAGCCCGGCGGAGACCATGCCTCCGGGCGAGTTGATGTAGAGGTTGATGTCCTTGGTGGAATCCTCGGAGTCGAGATACAGGAGCTGGGCGATGAGGATGTTGGCCGAATCCGTGGTCACCTCGCCCTCATAGCCTCCCACGAAGATGATGCGGTCGCGCAGCAGGCGGGAGTAGATGTCGTAGCCCACCATGGCGCCTTGGTTGGCCCTCTCGATGACCTGCGGGATTATCATTGGCATGTCGCCTCCTGGTTCGCTACGACGGTTCGCGCAATAAATGCGATAATGGCGGGACCATTAGAACATTTTTTCACCGCCGACGCCAAATGACGGAAAAACGCCTCTACTTCTTTTTCATCGCGACCTACCTGGCCCAGGGCATGGTCGGGGTGGCCTACGGGCCGATCTCCTATCTCCAGAAGGAGGTCCTCGACCTCGACGCGGCCCGGAGCGCGGCGTTCACCCTGGTCATGACGCTCCCTTTCCTCCTCAAGCCCCTGCTCGGCCTGCTCAGCGACGCGGTCCCCTTCGCCGGCCTGCGCAGGCGGCCCTATGTGCTCCTCTCCTCGGCCTGCGCCTCCGCCGCATGGGCCGCCCTGGCCCTTCTGCCGGGCTACTCCTACCGCCCGGTGCTCTTCCTCCTGACCGCGGCGAACCTCGGCATCGCCTTCTCCGACGTGCTTTGCGACGCGGTCATGGTGGAATCCGGGAAGAAGACGGGGGCCACCGGCCTCTTCCAGGCCGCGCAGATCGGCACGCTCTACGCCACCCTCCTGGCCACGGGGCTGGGCGGAGGCTGGCTCGCGGAGCACGCCTCCTATCGCGCCGCCTTCGCCCTCACCGCGCTCTTCCCCGCCCTGATCTTCGCGGCGAGCCTCACGCTCGAGGAGCGGCCCGTGGAGGGCCTCGCTCCCCAGGGCGCGCGCGCCGCCTCGGGCCTCAAGAGCCTCCTGGCCTCCAGAGGGTTCTGGACGCTGGCCGCGCTCATCCTCCTTTTCAACTTCACCCCCTACCAAGGGACTTCCATGTTCTACTACCAGACCGACTCGCTGGGCTTCTCCAAGCTCTTCATCGGGGCTCTCATCTCCATCGGCGGGGCCTGCGGGGTGGCGGGCGCGGGGCTCTTCTGGCGCTGTTACGGCCGCGAGCTGCGCCTCTTCGGGACCCCGGCGCGCCTGGACACGGCATTCCTCCTGCGCTGGAGCATCGCCTTGGGCGTGCCCCTGACCCTCCTCCATCTCGCCTACCGGAGCCAGGCCTCCGCCGTCCTCCTGACCGCGCTCTCGGGGGTCGCCGGCGTCTTCATGCGCCTGAGCCTGATGGATGGGGCGGCCAAGCTCTGTCCGGCCGGAGGCGAGGCGTCCTCCTTCGCCCTCTTCATGGCGCTCTTCAACGCCGCGGCCATGGCGTCGAACACGCTCGGCGGCCATCTCTACGCCGCGCTGGCTCCCGCGGCCGGAGGCGGGACGGCCATGAACTCGCTCATCCTCATCGGGACTCTCTGCTCCCTGGCCGCGTTCGGACTCTCGCGCCTGGTCCCTCTCCGGGAACCGGAGCCCGAGGGCTCCCTGCCCGCCGGCGCGGTCCTAGGGCCGGGCGCGGGGGCCGGGCAGGCCCCATGAGCGGCTTCCTCGAGCTGGCCGGCCGCCGGGCGGGGATCATCGCGCCTCTATCCGCCCTGCGGACGCGGCGGGACGCGGGCGTGGGGGACATCGGGGCGCTCGATTCCTTCTTCGATTGGATGAGCGAGGCCGGGCTGAGCGTGGTCTCCCTCCTCCCCCTCAACGACCTCGCCCCGCTCGACTCCTGCCCCTATTCCGCCATCAGCGCCTTCGCGCTGGACCCGGCCTATGCCGACCTCGACGACATCCCGGACCTGCGCCGCTCCCCGGAGGGCCGCAGGCGCGTCGATGAGACCCTCTCCTCCACCGAGGCGGAGCTCTGCCGCCGATCCCCCCGGGCCCATTTCGGGGACTCTCGGGCGCTCAAGCTGCGTCTGCTCGAGGAGGCCTTCCGGCGCTTCGAGGAGGCCGAATGGGACCGCGACACGCCGCGCGCCCGGGAACTCCAGTCCTTCGTCGCGCGCAACCGCTGGCTGGCCGACTACGCGCTCTTCAAAGCCGTCAAGGAAGCCCGCGGCTGGGAATCCTGGCTCCATTGGCCCGCGGGCCTCAAGGACAGGGATCCCCGCATCCTGGCCCAATTCCGCTCCAAGCACTCCGCCCGCGTGCGCTTCCACGAATATGCGCAGTGGCTCCTGCACGCTCAGTGGCAGGCGGCCCGCAAGAAAGCCGCCGCGCGCGGCATCCTGCTCTACGGCGACCTCCCCTTCGGCCTCTCCCGGGAGAGCGCGGACATCTGGTCCCGCCGGGAGGATTTCGACACCGCGCTGACCATGGGCGCTCCACCGGACTGGTTCAGCGCCACGGGCCAGGACTGGAGCCTTCCGGCCTACCGGTGGGGGGCCATGGAGGAGAAGGGGCAGCGTTTCTGGCGTGAGCGCGTGCGCCGAGCCGCGGAGTCCTTCGACCTCTTCCGCCTCGACCACGCCGTGGGCTTCTTCCGCACCTGGGTGCTCGACAAGGACCCCCGGCTCGGGCGCTTCGACATCGAAGGCACGGACGCGCAGAGGGCGCGGGGCGAGAGGTTTTTCCGGATTACTCTGGAGGAAGCCGGCCGCTCCCGCCCCGTGGCCGAGGATTTGGGCGTCATCCCCCCCTTCATGCGCGAGGTGCTCGGCTCCCTGGGCATCCCCGGCTACAAGGTCGCGCGCTGGGAGCGCTTCGAGGATGAGCGGCGCTTCCGCCCTCCGCGGGAGTATCCCGCCCTCTCCGTGGCCGTGGCCGGGACGCATGACACCTCCCCGCTGGCGGCGTGGTGGGAGGAGAGCCAAGACGACGAGCGGGGGCATTACTGGGAGATGGCCGGGGGCGGCAGCGCGCCTCCCAAAGCCTATGCCGCGGCCCGCGAGCGCATCCTCTCGAGCCTCTATTCCTCGGGCTCGGCCCTGGCCCTCCTCCAGTTCCAGGACGTCGCGGGCACGCGCGAGCGCGTCAACATGCCCGGCACCGTCGGCGAGCACAATTGGACCTACCGCATCCCCTTGCCCGCCGAGGACCTCTGCGCGGACCCCGCCATCGGGGAGGCCACGCGCCTGCTCAAGCGCCTGTCCGCGGACTCCGGCCGCCTGCCTCAAGAACCGAGGTAATCGTTTTCCAAGGAGGGCGGTCCGGACTCAGCCCATCGGGTACGCGGTCGGCCTCTCCGTTCGGCCGCCTCTCGACACTCCGGCCGCCTGGTCCCGCAGGCGGCCGTCCGTGACGCCCCGCTGGGCTGAGTCCGGATCGCCCTTTGCACGTTCGCCTACCCTTGATCCTAGACGGCGACTCCTTCCCATTCCCCCTGCCCCAACGTCATGGGAGATATCATGGAAAAAATATCCCTTGCGAAATCGGAAATGCTGTGCTACGGTATCCCATACTTATGCCCAAGTGGGAGAAGTTGTGCCCAGTTGAGGACATCCCTCCCGGGAGCCGCAAGCTCTTTCCCCTCTCCGCCCTCGACATCATCGTCTTCAACACCGGCAAGCGTTTCTACGCCTCCGCCGCGGAGTGCCCCCACCTGGGCGAGAACCTCATCGACGGCGAGCTCACCGGCCATGTCGTCCGCTGCAAGGCCCATGGCTACAAGATGGACCTCTCCGACGGAAAATGCATCACCGAGGCGGGCGTCGACATCCCCATCTTCCCGGTCGAGGTGCGGGAAGGCTCGGTCTGGGTCAAATTCTAGCGTAGACCGGCTTCGCGGCAAATTCCAATGGAATTTGCCGTGAGTCCGGGATAAGGGAACTATTTTCCCCCTCATCCGTACTTGATGGCATGGCCATCCCCCTGCGGCTTGAAGCGATAGAGCGATGCATCCATCTTATCCGTGGGCACAAGGTGATGTTGGATGCCGATCTCGCGAGATTCTACGGCGTTAGGACCAAGGAACTGAATAAGGCGGTCGGGCGCAATATCGGGCGTTTTCCCCCTGATTTCATGCTCGTGCTGACCAGGAAGGAACAAACCGCTCTAAGGTTCCAAATTGGGGTTGGATCAGTTTAATCTGTTGATTTTTTTCCGTTACAGACGATTCTTGA
>CAYWAR010000249.1:3330-4593 GCA_964455765.1 uncultured Elusimicrobia bacterium | reverse complement strand
TGGGGATCGGCTTGGAAGTCACGATCCCATCCTACCATTTCCCCCTGACGCGACCGCTCAGAGCATTGCGCGGCCTCCCTTTTGATATAATCCAGGGACTTCCATGCAGATGACCAAGGACGACCTCGCCAATCTCGTGGGCCTGCAGGAGCAGGACCGCATCCTCGATTCCCTGAAAGCCTCCATCGACCAGGTCCCCGTGGACATCGAGGCCCTGCGCGCCGAATCCGCCCGGGAGAAGGCCGCGGTCGCCGCGGTCAAGGAACAGCTCACCCAGGTCCAGCTCCGCAAGAAAGAGAAGGAGCTCGAGCTCTCCCAGAAAGAGGAAGAGGCCCGCAAGCACGGCCGCGAGCTCAACGCCGTCAAGACCAACGAGGCTTTCAAGGCGCTCCAGAGCGAGATCGACAAGGCCAAGGCCGCGGCCGGCGACCTCGAGACCGAGATCCTGCTGCTCATGGAAGAGTCCGACAAGCTCTCCCGAGAGGAGAAGGCCAAGGCCGCCGAACTCAAGACCGCCGAGGCCGAGATCGGCAAGCGCATCCAGGTCCTCGACGCCAAGAAGGCCGAGCTCGAAGGCAAGCACGCGGGTGAGAAGGCCAAGCGCGAGGCCATGGCCGCGGCCGTCAACGCCGAGCTGCTCTCCCGATACGAAGGCATCCGTCAGCGGCGGCAGGGCGTGGCGGTATCCAGGCTCGACAACGGGACCTGCACCGTCTGCCACATGAAGCAGCCCCCGCAGATACTCATCAACATCGCCAAAGGCATCCGCTTGACCATCTGCGAGAGCTGCCAGCGCATCCTCTACAGCCCCGAGCCGGCCGGGGCCAATCCGACGCCCGCGCTCTAGCGAGGGCGCTCCCATTGCGATGAAACTCCTCATCCATATCGACGGCGCCGCCCGCGGCAATCCCGGCCCGGCCTCGGTGGGAGTGGCCGTCTACGACGGCTCCGGCGCGATGATCCGCGGGCACGGCCGCCCGATCGGGGAGGACACCAACAACGCGGCCGAGTACACCGCCCTGCTCGACGCCCTGGACCTGGCCGCGGAGCTGGGGGGGACCAAGCTGGCCATCCGTTCCGACTCGCAGCTGCTCGTGCGCCAGTTCAACGGGCAGTACCGGGTCAAGAACAAGCGCCTGCAGGATTTTCTCCTCCAGGCGCAGAAGAAGCGGGCGCGCTTCGCCTCGGTGGAGCTCTCTCACGTTCCGAGGGAGGAGAACGCGGCCGCCGCCGCGCTGGCCAACGCGGCGCTCGACGAGGCAA
>CAYWAR010000249.1:0-3320 GCA_964455765.1 uncultured Elusimicrobia bacterium | reverse complement strand
CGCCAAGGGCGCCCGCCTGATGATCTGCGAGAGCTGCCAGCGCATCCTCTACAGCCCCGAGCCGGTGGGCGCCAAGCCGACGCCCGCGGTCTAGCTCGACGGCGAGGATTTGGGAGCGGCCAGAGGATCGCCTCCGCGCCTTAGCGGGCGCGGGGGAGGAACTTCCGAACTCCATAGGACACGGCGCCCGTCGAAAGGCGGGGCTCCGGGAACGCAAGGGCCCGGAGACGGAAAGTGCCACAGAAAAAATACCGCTCCGCGCGCGCGAGCGCGCGAAGTAAGGGTGAAAAGGCGAGGCAAGAGCTCACCGCTCCGGGGGCGACCCCGGGGGCAGGGAAAACCCCGCCGGGAGCAAGGCAGTAGGCCGGCAGCGCTGTCCGCGCGTGCCGCGGCGAAAGCCGCGGCGGCCGACCGGTAGCCGCATCAGAGAAATGATCCTCACCCGGCGAAAGTCGGGGACAGAATTCGGGGTATCGGCCGCTCCTGGAACACGCGGCGCGGAAAAATAGACTTTTTCCGCGCCGCGTCGTGTTATTACGTTTCTTTTATGTAGAATCGACCCATGGCTTTCCCTACCCATAGACTTCGCCGTCTCCGTTCCAGCCCGGGCTTGCGCGGCCTCATGCGCGAGACCCGGCTCGACCCCCAGGACCTCCTCCTGCCCCTCTTCATCCGTCCGGGAAAAGGAGAGAAGCCCCCCATCGCCTCCATGCCCGGGGTGTTCCAGTATTCCGTCGACGAGCTCCCGCGCCTGCTCAAGGAGATCAAGGCCTCCGGCATCCCGGGCGTCATCCTCTTCGGCATCCCGGAGCGCAAGGACGAGCGGGCCTCCGGCGCCTACGCGGCCGACGGCATCGTCCAAGAAGCCTCCCGGGCCATCAAGGAGAAGGCTCCGGAGCTCATGGTCCTCACCGACCTTTGCTTCTGCGAGTACACCAGCCACGGCCACTGCGGCGTCATCCGAAAGACGAAGAGCGGCTTCATCCTCGACAACGACGCGACCCTCGACCTCGTCGCCAAGACCGCCGTGAGCCAGGCCAAGGCCGGGGCCGACGTCATCGCCCCCAGCGGCATGGCCGACGGCCAGGTCGCGGCCATCCGCAAGGCCCTCGACTCCGCCGGCTTCCAGGACACCCCCATCCTCGCCTACGCGGCCAAGTACGCCAGCGCTTTCTACGGCCCCTTCCGCGACGCGGCCGAATCCCCGCCGCAGTTCGGCGACCGCTCCACCTACCAGATGGACCCGGCCAACGCGCGCGAGGCCCTGCGCGAGGTCGCCTTGGACGTGGAGGAGGGGGCGGACATGGTCATGGTCAAGCCCGCCCTGCCCTATCTCGACGTGCTCAAGGCCGTGCGCGAGCGCTTCGAGCTTCCCACCGCGGCCTATAACGTCTCGGGCGAGTATTCCATGCTCAAGGCCGCGGCCGAGCGCGGCTGGATCGACGAGCGGCGGACGGTGCTCGAGACCCTGACCTCCATCAAGCGCGCCGGCGCGGACTTCATCCTCACCTATCACGCGCTCGACGCCGCGCGGTGGCTGGAAGGCAGAAAGGAATAACCTCCATGACACGGAAACTCGCCCCGACGGCGAGCGTCCTCCCTTGGGGAGGACGCTGACGTGGCTGGGCCCAAATCCAAAGCTCTCTTCGCCCGGGCCGCCAAGGTGCTCGTCGGCGGGGTCAATTCGCCCGTGCGGGCTTTCAAGGCCGTGGGCGGCTCGCCGCTCTTCATGCGCTCGGGTTCCGGCGCCCGGCTCACCGACGCGGACGGCCGCCGCTACCTGGACTACTGCCTCTCCTGGGGGCCGCTCATCCTGGGGCATGCGCACCCCAAAATCGTCGCCGCCGCGAGCTCGGCGGTGCGTTCCGGCTCGAGCTTCGGCGCGCCCACCGAGGGCGAGCACCTGCTCGCCGAGGCCATCCGCGAGGCCCTGCCCTCCATGGAACGCCTGCGCCTGACGAGTTCCGGCACCGAGGCGGTCATGAGCGCCCTGCGCGCGGCCCGAGCCTGGACCAAGAGGGACCTCCTCGTCAAGTTCACCGGCTGCTACCACGGCCATGTGGACAATCTCCTCGTCGCGGCGGGCTCGGGCGCGGCCACGCTCGGGCGTCCGGACTCCGCCGGCGTGCCCGAGGCCTGGGCCAAGACCACGCTGCTCCTCCCTTACAACGACCTCGATGCCGCCGCCGCCGCGTTCCGGCGGCACGGCAAGGACATCGCGGCCCTCATCGTCGAGCCCGTGGCCGCCAACATGGGCCTGGTGCCCCCCAAGCCCGGTTTCCTACAAGGCTTGAGAAAGCTCACGGCCAAGCACGGCTCCCTGCTCATATTCGACGAGGTCATCACCGGATTCCGGCTCTGCTACGGAGGGGCCCAGACGGCCTTCGGCATAAAGCCCGATCTGACCACGCTGGGCAAGATCATCGGCGGAGGCTTCCCGGTCGGCGCCTACGGCGGGCGCCGCGAGCTCATGGAGCAGGTGGCTCCTCTCGGGCCCGTGTATCAGGCGGGGACGCTCTCGGGCAACCCGGCGGCCGTCGCCGCGGGGCTCGCCGCCCTGCGCGCTCTCAAGAAGGAGAAGCCTTACGCGGCCATGGCCTGCCTGGCCGCGGAGCTGGCCCAGGGGCTTCGCGCCGCGGCGGCGGCGGCCGGCGTCCGAGTACAGGTCCACCAGCTCTCCTCCATGCTCACCGTCTTCTTCACCGGAGACGAGGTGCGGGACTGGGCCTCGGCCAAGCCCTGCGACACGAAAGCCTACGCCCGCTTCTTCCAGGGCCTCCTGAATGGGGGAGTCTACTTCCCGCCGGCGCAGTTCGAGACCGCGATGCTCTCCTCGCGCCACACATCGGCCGACATCGCGCGCACCCTCAAGGCCGCCGCCCGGGCTTTCAAGAGAACCCGGACACCAGGCTCATCAGGGGCTTGAAGTCGCCCTGGTCCCCCGCCCTCAGCGCAGCGAGATATTCGTCGCGGACCCCGCCCTTCCTGGCGATGTCCGTGCTCGGCCAGACGGGCATGGGCTCTCCGTAAGACTTCAGGTAGATGTCCGCGATCAGCCTCGCGTGCCGGCCGTTCCCGTTTCGGAAGGGATGTATCCAGGCCAGGCGATGGTGGATGCGGCAGGCCCGTTCCAGAACGGAGGGCGGGTCCTCCGCCTCGGAACCCCAGAACCAGACATCATCGCAGAGCTTCGCCGTCTCCTCGCGTATGCGGTGGGGCGCGACGCCAATATTGAGCTCGACGCCGCGATAGCGCCCGGCCCAGGCCCAGACCGCTCCGAACATCTCCTTTGAGGAATGGCGTCCCCTGAATCGAGAAAA
>CAYWAR010000248.1:0-4602 GCA_964455765.1 uncultured Elusimicrobia bacterium | reverse complement strand
CACCGACAACATGGCCGCCCATCTCATGGCCACCGAACGCATCGACGCGGTCATCGTCGGCGCGGATCGCATCGCGGCCAACGCCGACGTGGTCAACAAGATCGGGACCTACGGGCTGGCCATACTCGCCCGCCACCACCATGTCCCTTTCCTCGTCGCCGCCCCCTCGACCACGGTGGACCTCGCCATCCCCGAGGGGCGCCGCATCCCCATCGAGGAGCGGAGCATCCGCGAGGTGGTCGAAGTGTTCGGCACCCCCATCGCGCCCGCCGGCGCCGTGGCCCGGCACCCCGCCTTCGACGTGACCCCGCACGCCCTGATCACGGCCATCATCACCGAGAAGGGCGTGGTCCGGCCGCCGAACGGCCGCGGACTGCGCTCGGCCCTCTCCTCCTGACATAGGCCGTTTCCCTCCCCGAATTGGTAGAATGCCGGTCTGCCCCCTTCGGGCTGCATCCAGATGCCTTCCGCGTTCCAAGCCGCCTTCATCTCAGTCCCCGACAGGAGGACCGCGCGCGCCCTCTCCCGGGGGCTGGTGCGCGGCTCCCTGGCCGCCTGCGTCAACATCCTGCCCGGGGTCCGCTCCGTCTACCGGTGGAAGGGCAAGGTGGAGGAGGCCCGGGAGCTCCTCCTGGTCGCCAAGACACGCTCGAGCAGGTCCAAGGAGCTCATCGCCTTCGTCCGGAAGAATCATCCCTACTCGCTCCCGGAGACGGTGTTCTTCCCGCTGACGGGGGGGAACGGCAAGTACTTGGAGTGGATAGAAGAAAACACAAAAGATCCAAAGGAAGGGCCAAGAAACGGCCCCCGGCGGAGCCGGGGGCGGGCGTGAGCCTCATCCTCGCTTCGGCGTCCCCACAGCGCCGCAGGCTCCTGCGCAGCCTCAAGGTCCCTTTCCGTGTCATACCCTCCAAGGTGGACGAGGATTGCTTGGAGAAGACCCCCCGGCGCATCGTGTCCGCGCTGGCCCTGCGCAAGGCCCGCAGCGTGGCCGAGCAGAAGCCCGGCTCCCTGGTCTTGGGCGCCGACACCATCGTCGTCTGCCGGGGGCGCATCCTCCTCAAGCCCCGGGACCTCGAGGACAGCCGCCGCATCCTGGGCCTGCTCAACGGGCGCTGGCACCGCGTCTACACCGGGGTGGCCCTCGTCGACTCCCGCACAGGCAAGGCGTTCTGCGCCGTGGCCCTCACCCGGGTCAAGGCGCGCCGCCTCGCGGGCTCCGAGCTCGATGAAATCGCGGGCAGGCACATGGACAAGGCCGGGGCCTACGCCGTGCAGGACGAGAGCGACCCCTTCATCGAGCGGATCGTCGGCCCCTTGGACAACGTCATCGGCCTCCCCATCGGACGTGAGGCTCCTGCTCAAGCGCGCCTCCCGAGCGCGTAGGGGGACCTCTAAGGGCGGAGGACGGCGTTGAACCCGGCCACGCCCCCCCAGCCTCCTCCACCCATCGAGGCGCCGCCCCAACCCCCCGGCATCGCCGACCTCATCGAGGGCGCGCTCCGGGCGGCTTTCCTGCCCGACAAGGTCTTCGGCGCATACGCAGCCCTGCCCCAGCCGACGCTCCTCGTTCTCTCGGCCTGCGCGGCCTTTTGGATCGCCCTGGGCGGTCTCATCAACGCCGTGATGGTGCAAATGCAGTTCCCCCTCACCGCCGGGGGAGGAATGCTTCCGCTCATGCTCGGGCTGGCCGCGGCCGTCCTGCTCGTCTTCGCCTTGAGCTTCCCCGCCGCCGGCTTGGTGAACGTCCTCGCCCTGGCCTCGGGAGGCTCGGGCGCCTTCCGGCGCAGCTACCAGCTCGTGGCTCTTATGGGGATCCTCATCCCCATCTCCCTCGGCCTTTTCTGGAGCGGGATCCCTTATCTATGGGTGCTGGCGACTCTCTACGGCTCCTTCCTTTTGGCCAGGGGGATATCCTCTCTTCACGGGGCCCCCGGGGCCCAGTCCGGGCTGGTGGTCGGAGCATTGGGGTTGGCCTTGGCCGCCGGCCAGGTCCTGGCCCAGAAATCCATCACACGCCTCCAGAGGGACATGGAGACCATGGGGAATCTTTATACCACCGCGCAGGGCGCGGCCGCCGGCTCCGCCGCGCCCAGCCGCGCTGAGGAAGGTTCCCGAGAAACGCTGGAGGACCCGGGC
Source organism: uncultured Elusimicrobia bacterium (assembly GCA_964455765.1). GTDB lineage: Bacteria > Elusimicrobiota > Elusimicrobia > UBA1565 > UBA1565 > CAYHRV01. The sequence goes on along the minus strand of CAYWAR010000248.1, from coordinate 2,463 downwards.
TCGCGGTCCTCCGACCAGGCCGGGGAGCCTTCGGGCATCGACATGATCCGCGGCTCCGACGCGGGAAACGACGCCGGGGCCCAGACCGCGCCCGTGCTCCGCACGGTCGAGCAGGAGCGCATGCTCGAGGACGGACGCCGCATGCAGGAAGCCGGCTTCTCCATGATCGACAAGGTCAGTAAGCAGATGGACGGCAACCCCGGCCTCACGCAGAACATGGACCCGGAACAGCGGCGGCAGATGAAGCAGATGCTGGGCGCCGTCAACCAGATGCGGGACCAATTAAAAGAGGGCGGGGAGAAACCCGACGCTTCGAAGATGGTCCAACAGCTCATGCAGGTCATCAGCACCATCCAGCCGCCGGCGGCGGAGGAAGCTCCTAAAAAGAATGGGAAAACGAAAAAACGGAAGATAAAAGCACCGGCTGAGGAAGCCGAATGAGGGACAACGGGGCAGCTTTGAACGAGGCAGCCTCGGCGGCGCCGAGGCTGCCGAGTTGGCTCAAGGTCCGCTTGCCCACCGGGGAGAATTTCCTCCGGGTGCGAGGCCTCGCCGCGAAAAACGGCCTGAGCACGGTCTGCACGGAGGCGCGCTGTCCCAACATCGGCGAATGCTGGGACGGCGGCACGGCCACTTTCATGGTGATGGGCGAGCTCTGCACCCGGGGCTGCCGCTTCTGCTCCGTGGGCACCGCCGCCCGCCCCCCGGCGCCGGACCCCGCCGAACCCCGGAAACTCGCCGAAAGCGTGGCGGCCCTGGGCCTGCGCTACGCGGTGCTCACCACGGTCTGCCGCGACGACCTGGCCGACCAAGGGGCGGGGCACATCGCGGCCTGCATCCGGTCCGTTAAGGCTCTCTCGCCCAAGACGCTCGTCGAATTCCTGATCCAGGACTTCCGAGGCCGAGAGGAACCGCTCAAGACCGTCCTCGACGCGGGACCCGACGTCCTCTCCCACAACCTCGAGACCGTCGAGCGGCTCACCCCGCGGGTGCGGGACGCGAAAGCGGGCTACGGGCAATCCCTCGGCGTCCTGCGCGCGGCCCTGCGCCTGAGGCCGGGCGTCCCGACGAAATCCTCGCTCATGCTCGGCCTCGGCGAGACCCCGGAGGAGCTGCTCGCCGCGCTGCGCGACCTGCGCGGCGCCGGAGTCCGGATACTCACCTTGGGCCAATACCTCAGGCCCACCCGCTCGGCCCGCCATCTCCCCGTCGTCGACTACGTGGAGCCCTCCCGGTTCGAGGAATACGGCCGCCTCGCGAAGGGCCTGGGCTTCGAGTTCGTCGCGTCCGGGCCGTTCGTGCGCAGTTCCTACCGTGCCGCGGAACTATTCCTGGAGGGTCAGGGGTCGACCCCTAGGATCGGATGAGAACCACCGAAGTGCTCGTCATCGGCGCCGGTCCCGGAGGCTATGTCTGCGCCATCAAGCTGGGCAAGCTCGGCAAGAAGACCCTGCTCGTGGACAAGGACAAGCTCGGCGGCGAGTGCCTCAATTACGGCTGCATCCCCTCCAAGGCCCTCATCAGCTCCGCGGACCTGGCCCATCGCTCGCGCAAGGCCGCGCAAGCCGGGCTCCTCCCCTCCGGCGTGGAGCCCGATTGGGCCAAGGTCCAGCAGTGGAAGTCCGCCATGGTCGGCGGCCTGGGGCGCGGCGTGGGGGGCCTGCTCAAGGGCAACGGCGTCGAAACGCTCACGGGCGAGGCCCGCTTCACCGGACCCAAGGAAGCCGTGGTCCGGACTCCCCAAGGGCCCGAGACCGTCTCCTTCACGCACGCGGTCATCGCCACCGGCTCGCGCTCCGTGGCCTTGCCCGCCTTCCCCTTCGACGGCAAGCGCGTCATCGGCTCCCGGGAAGCCCTGGAGCTCCCCGCGGCCCCGGCCCGTCTCGCGGTCATCGGCGGCGGAGTCATCGGGCTCGAGATCGGGACTTTCTTCGCCAAGCTGGGGAGCAAGGTCACGGTCATCGAACTCATGGAGCAGATACTGCCCGGAGTGGAGGCCGACCTGACCGCGCCGGTCGCCCGCTCCCTCCAGAAGCTCGGCGTGATCACCCATCTTAAGTCCAAGGCCCTCGGCTTCGCTGAGAAGGAGGGCGCCCTGGGACTTTCGGTCTCCACCCCGGAGGGGGAGAAGTCCGTGGCCGCGGACCTCATCCTCCAGAGCGTGGGCCGCAAGCCCGGCACCGAGGGCCTCGGCCTCCGGGAAGCCGGGGTCAAGGCCGACGCGCGGGGCTTCATCCAAGTCGACGAGCGCTTCGCGACCTCCGCGCCCGGCATCTACGCCGTCGGAGACGTGACCGGCACGCCCTTCCTCGCGCACAAGGCCTCGCGGGAAGGCATCCTAGCCGCTTTATCCATCGCCGGCCGCGAGGCCGAGCCTCGCGGCGTCGTGCCCTGGGCGATCTTCACCGACCCCGAGATCGCCTTCGCCGGCGAGACCGAAGCCGAGGCCAAGGCCCGCGGCGT
>CAYWAR010000247.1:0-4607 GCA_964455765.1 uncultured Elusimicrobia bacterium | reverse complement strand
CCCAAGCCGAGGACGCCTCGGCCTCCCAAGCTCCCGATGCGGGAGCCATGCCGGGCGGGGACCCCATGGCCGGGGCTTCGGACCTGGCCGCCGTGGCCGGAGGCGTTCCTCCGGGACTCGGGGACATAGGCAAGGGTTTGGAAGGAGGGAAGCTCGCGGCGATGAGCGGGCTGGGGTCCATGGGCGGAGGTGGAAGCGGAGCTTCCATGTCCATAGGCGGGGGGCTTCCGGGGAAGGCCGAGGACTCCTCCGCCGGGAAGGTCCGCGATTTCTCCAATCCGGCCGGAGCCAAGACGATCTCGGCCAGGACCCCCATCAACACGGGCAGGACCGCGCTCAAGGGAGCCAACGCCAGGCGCCTGGCGCAATTGAGCAGCGCGGTCGGCCCCACCAAGACCGCCGGACCGGAGATCGGGGCGGCGACGCAGAGCCGGGCCTGGGAAGCGGCGGCGGACACCGGCAAGGGGCTCGGCGGAGCCGGACTCTCGCAGGGCAGCGGGAACGCGGGGGGCGGCGGGTTCAGCTCCAACGAGGGCAACGAGGGCGGCGGCCCGATGAACTCGGGGAGTTCTTCCTCCGATGACTCGACCTGGAAGGACGAGGAGGTCGCTCCCACCGTCAAGGGCGTGAATTGGACCATCTATCAGGACTTGGTGGACATCGCCACCAAGGCCCTGAAATTGGCCACCTATCTGACCATGATCGCTTTCGGACTGCACCTGCTCGCCAAGATCCCGGTCCTGGCTCCCTACGCCCTGCCCGCGGCGGTGGCGGCTTCCGCCTCGGCCGCCGCGGCGGCTTCGGTCGCGATGGGCTGCGGCCTGATCATCATGGCCAAATACGGCCAGATAATGCAGGGGGCCATATTCGCCGGAGTGGGCGGGCTCGTGACCATGCTTTCCATCATGGCGGCAAAACAGGACATGAAGGCGCTGAACGCCAGGAAAGTGGCCGAAGAAACGGCAAAGAAGCTCGGTGAAGAAGCGGCCAAGCTCGGGGGTAAAGTCGCCGGTGATGCCGCCAAGAAAGCCTCTCTGGATGCGGCGACCAAGGTGACGGTCAAGGAAGGGCTCAAGTACGCGGGGACGGCCGCGGCGAAATATGGGGGCACCGCGGCGCTCTCCGACGTGGGGAAAGCCGTGGGCAAAGGCTTGGAAGTCGCTCCGCCCGAAGGCGCGGAGCAGGGGAAGCACCTTTGGGAGAAACTCTGGACCGAGCAGGCCCCGGGCTCCGGCGCGGACAGGCCGAGCGCCTTGGAGGACGGCATCAAGGACACCGGCGAGAAGCTCTCGGAAGCCGATGAGAAAGGCGGGGGAAGTATGGTCGGCGGCATCTTGAAGAAATTATTCGGTTAAAGGTGGGATTTATGGAAAATGATAACGATCCTGTCATAATGGTCAAGGGCCGCGAAGACGAGGAGGAGCGCAAGGGCGGAGCCCCGCCGTGGATATTCGGCGGCGGACGCTCCGGAGGCCTTCTCCAGCGCCTGGGTTTCGGCGGCCGGGGAGTGGGCGCGGGCGGACATCTGGCCGGGGCCGGGGCGGGCGCGGGAAAGATGGGCTTGGCCCGGTCCGTGGTGGCATTCCTAGGCTCCAACGCGGGCAAGGCCCTCACCGTGGCCATGATCTGCGGAAGCTCCGTCTTCTCCCTCTACAGCGTCCAGATGTCCGCGGTCAAGGCCAAGCCCTCGGTCTCCAAGCGGGGGGTGTTCAACGATCCGAGCCAGGCGCTCGCGCGCAGGCAGGCGGAGATGAACTCGCTCGCCGCCGTTTCCGGGGCCAATAAGGGCTTCTTCGGCTCGGAACAGGCCGCCGCCGACGCGTCCGCGGCTCAGCAGGCCGCCGACGCGGCCGCCGCGGAAGCCGTCGTGGACGCTCCCCAGACCGCAGCCTTGCCCATTCCCGGCGGGATACCGGATCCCAACCAGATCGCGGCCCAGGCGGCTCAACAGCTTTTAAAGGGCAAGCCGGGCGCGGGCGCTTCCAGCGCGGCCGGAGGCGGAGGAGGCGGATCCTCTTTGGCGGGCGGTCCCAATCTCAGCGGAGCCCTCGCGTCCATGAAGGGCGCGGACTCCAAGACGCTCCCGACCAAGAACCTTCAGGCCATGCGGGGCGGCGTGCAGACCCGGGCCGCGAGCCTCCGGGGGACCGGACCCACCCGCGGACGGGGCGCCATGAGCCAGCTCAAGCATGCGAGCCGCGAGTCGCGCAAGGGCGCGGCCTCCAAGGGGCCCGAGGGGCAGGCCTACAACGCCGAGAACGCTTTCAGTCCCGCCGGAGCGTCCGGGGGCGGCTCTTCCCTCGGCGGGGCCGGAGTGCAGTCCGGAGGAGGAGGGACCACGGCCGGCATCTCGGATTCCGGAGACGGCGGTCCCATCAGCCAGCCCGACCCGGGCACCGGGGAGCAGAAGGCTCCCGATTCCGGGTCCGGGACCAACCAGACCCCCTATCAGAAGGAACTCACCATGGCGGTCTCCCTCCTGATGGTCGCCTCGACGATCATCATGATCGTGGGAATGCTTTCCCTGGCCGGGAACACCCCGTTCACCGCCTTCCTCAAAGGGATCGCCAAGATGCTCTACATCGCCGCGATCGCCATGGCGGCCATGGCCACGCTCATCGGGGCGATGATCATGAGTAAACACGGACAGCAATCCCAGGGCATGATACTCACCATCGGCGGCGGGATCACCACCGTAGCCGCCGGGGTGGCCTGGGCCGTCGGGACCACGACGGGTTCTTGGATCGCGGTGCTGGGCGGGATCGCCGGGCTGGCCACCAGCGTCGGCTCGCTTCTGGCGCCGAGCAAGGTGCCTGCCACCGCCCCGGGCGCGGACTCCAAAACGAGCGCCGCCTCCGGGACTACCGCCGGGAAATGAGGCACTATGAGTGACAATGCCGTGAAGACCGAGAAAGAAGAGCGCGAGCGCAAGGGCTCGGCGGTCCCCCTGCCCGGGGGAGCGCAGACCGAGGTCATGCGCGTGGGCGGGAGTTCCGAGGGGCTTCTCTCCCGCCTGGTCGGACGACTGCGGGCCGAGCCCTGGGGGTCCGCGCCGGCCGTTTCCGCCCGGCCCGGAGTGCAGGCGCTGGGGGGCTTCTTCTCGGGGCTTTCCGCCGGAGGGAAACTTCTGCTGGCGGGCGCCGTGATGGCGCTCGCGGGCGGGGGATTCGTTGCCGTCAGCATGCTCCAGAACCGGGGGGAAAGGGGAGAGACGCCGAACCCGGACCTTTCCGCCATCGATTCGACCTTGAAAGTGCATAAGCGCAACCACGACGGGAGCCGTTCCCTGAGCTACATGGCCGATGCCTCCAAGGGGGAGTTGAGCTGGCCCGCGGCCACGGCGGCGCGGCCTCCGGCGAAACCGGCGGAGAAGAGCGCCCCCGGCAAGGAGGCGGCGCCCGAGCAGACGCCCGATCCGAATTCCATCCTGCCGCAGGGCGCGGACATGGGACAGGGCTCGGCCGCTCTCAAGCCTCAGTTGGGCGCGAGTCCCTTCTCCTCCCTCCTGAACACCGGCGGCGGCTCGGGCGGCGGAGGCTCCGGCCAGGCTCAGTCCGGGAAAGGGGGGGTGGGAGACGACGCCCTGGCCTCGGCGGGGAGATCTCCCGCGGACCCGGCGGGCCGCAAGAGGCTCACGGCCATCGGCCCGGGAAGGAACCCCGGACTCTCGCGGGGCATCGGCTCCGCCGCGCGGCGGCGTATGGGCAACGCCATGAACCAGCTCAAGTTCGCCAAGGCCATGTCCGGCAAGGGCGCCGTGACCTCGGCCGGAGAGACCGGGGCGAGCTACGGCTCGCAGGGTTTCGACAACAGCAATGTCCCCGGAGCGTCCGTCGGCGGAGCGGGGCTCAGCCAGGGCTCCCCGGGAGGGGTCTCTTCCCCGGGAGGGGCGGCTCCGTCCTCGAGCGGCGGAGGGACGATAGGGAACGGCGGCTCGGAAGGCACGGATTCGCCCGCGCCGGACGTGATCGGCACGGACCAGACGGCGTATCAGGACCTTCTGGACGGGGCCCAGGAGAAATTCGATCAGGCCCTGATGGTCGCGCTCGCGGGGCTCGCCCTCATCGCCATCGGCGCGATACTCATGCTCACCGGGATCGCCCATACCATCGGCCTTCTGATGGTGATCGCGGGCATAGCGGCCCTGGCGCTGGCCGCGGGCCTGTTCATGATGGGCCGCCAGATGAACGACACCATCGAGAAACAGTTCGGCCAAGTCGACCAAGCGGCCATCTCGAACCAGCAGGGAGCCGGGGTCGCGGATCTGCTCCGCAAGAGCGGAGTCAATGTCCCCGGGAATTCGGGCGGGGCGAACACGAACTGCGGCGCCGACCGCGACTGCGTCCGGAGGATGCTGGAGAAGAGCCGGGTGCCCGACCAGGGTGGGAACGCTCCCGCGGTCAAGGGGGTGGCGCACTGATGGAAGAGGCCGCCCCGGAGGTTGAGCGCGGCGAGGGCCCGAGCCTGCGCAGGACGCTGGCCCTGGGCTTGTGGCTGGGCGCGGTGCTGACCGCGATCGCGCTCATCGGGACCTGCACCCGGTTCGGCGAGGTCCCGGGACTGGCCTCGGGCATGGCTCTTAAAGTCGGCGGCCTGTGCGCGGCGTA
>CAYWAR010000246.1:0-4616 GCA_964455765.1 uncultured Elusimicrobia bacterium | reverse complement strand
CCCGCTGATGAGCAGCCTGCGCACCTCGCGGGCCGTCTCGACGCCGGAATCGATGAGGCGCACCTTTCTGCCGGCCAAGGAGCGTAAAACAGGGTGGATGAGGGGATAGTGGGTGCAGCCCAGGATCAGCGCGTCCATCCCCCCGCGGAGCAGGGGCTTGAGATAATGCCCGGCGACCGCCCGGGTCACGGGATGCTCCCACCAGCCCTCCTCCACCAGCGGGACGAGCAGGGGGCAGGCGGCCGAGAGCGTCTTGAGCCCCTTGCCGAGCCTGGAAAGCGCCTGTTGATAGGCCTGGCTCGCGATGGTGGCCTCGGTGCCGATCACGCCGATGATCCCGTTGCGGCTGGCCTCCACCGCGGCCCGGACGGCCGGATCGATGACGCCCACCACCGGGACGCCCAGCTTCTCCTGGAGCGTCGGCAGCGCGAGCGCGGAGGCGCTGTTGCAGGCGACGACCAGGAGCTTCACCCTGCGCCGGCAGAGGAAACGGGCGTTCTGGAGCGAGAAGCGCGTGACCGCTTCCTTGGATTTGGAGCCATAGGGAAGGCGCGCCGTGTCGCCGAAATAAAGAATGCGCTCATGCGGCATGGCCCGGCGGAGTTCCCGGAGCACGGTGAGCCCCCCCACTCCGGAATCGAAAACACCGATGGCGGCGTCGCGACGGGCCCTCATGGCGTCCTCCCGTTGGTCAGCTTGCGCCGGGAGAAGTCGACGATCCCCGCGTAGAGCCCTTCGACCATGCGCCGGCGGACCTTCCGGGATCCCAGCTTGGCCTCGTCCTCGGTGTTGGAGAGGAAGCCCATCTCCACAAGGACGGCCGGCGCGTTGACCCCCCTGAGCACGTAGAAACCGGCCTGCTTGACCCCCCGGTTGGCGATGTTCACCCTGCCCGCCGCGGACTGGGCCATGCGCCCGGCGAGCTCGGCGGCCTCGTTGATGAACTCGGTGCGCGCCAGGGCATAGAGTATGCCGGCCGCGTCCTGGTCCACCCGGTCCTTCTCCTCCATGGCCAGCACCGAGTTCTCGAACTCGGCGAGACGCTCCGCCTCGGGGTCGGAGGCCTTCTCCGAGAGGAAGTAGATCTCGAAGCCGTTCTCGGACTTGATGCGGTGCGCGTTGCAGTGGAGCGAGACGAACAGGTCGGCTTTCCATTCGTTGGCCAGCCGGGCCCTGTCGGCCAAGGGGACGAATTCATCGGTCCGCCGGGTCAAGAAGACGTCGAACACCTTCTCCTCCTCCAAGAGATTCGCCAGATCGCGCGCCGCGGCGAGGTTCACGTCCTTCTCCAGCGTTCCTCTGCGCCCCGGGGCCCCCCCGTCCTTGCCCCCGTGCCCGGCGTCCACCGCGACGCGGATGCGCCGCGGCGGGATGTCGCGGACCGCGGCCGGCGCAGGCGGGGCGGCCGGGACGGCCTCGGCCGTCCGCGCAAGCGGCTCTATCGGGGCCGCCGAGATCTCCACGGGAGCGTCCTCAGGGTTTTCGGACGGGGAGTCCTCGGGACTCCCGGTTTCGGCCAGCTCCGCGAGCGGGTTCCGCGGCCGCGGAGCGGACTTCGCGCGGGAGACGTCGACGACGAGCCGCCGGGGGGAGGAGAGCTCCGTGAGCATCCAGCGGGCCTCCGGGTCGTGAAGCCGCACCAGGAGCCGGACGGCCTTGGAGCCCTGCTCGAGGTCCACGGCCTCCACGACCCCGTCCCGGATGTCGGCCCGCTCGCTCTCGTCGATGACGCCGCGCTGGACCGTGATGTCGATGTCCTTGATCCCCCTCTTCTGCGACTTGTACGCAAGCCCCTCCTCCAGCTCCAGGACGATGCGGGTATGGTCCGCGTACGAGAACCAGCGAAGCGGCCCGACCGAGCTGCGCGGCTCCAGGGACAAGACCCGCGTCTTCGGGTCGAATTGGGTCTCCAGCCCCGCGAGTCCCGAGAACTCCCGCCCGGTGAGGAAGTCCACCGGGACCAGCGCCTCCTTGCCGCGCAGGAGGACGGGATGGCCCAGCGGCACCTTCTTCGATCCGATCGCCGCCTCCGGCTCGTCGGCCCGGAACACGACCTTCCTCCCGTGGAAGCTGAGTGCCACGCTGCGCGACACGGAGAACCAGCTCAAGCGGCCGCCGTAGACCTCCGCGATCTCCCGGACCCCGAGGTAGACGGCCTGGTCCACGCGATAGCCGTGCACCTGGGCGACCAGTTTCCCGGAGCGGACCACCTGCAGGTCCTCGGCCGCCGCTCCGGAGAGGGAGCAGAGCGCGAGGGCCGTCATCAACACGGAGCAAAGGCTCTTCATTCCAGGATGATGCGGTAATCCTCCCAATCGAGATTCGCGTCGTCGGCGATCTTCACCGAGCGGTGCACGTTCTTTTCGATGAGCGCCTGCTTCTCCTTGAATCCCTCGGCCAGGGCCGGATGCAGAACCACCCGGACCTGCCCCCCGGGCCTGCCCTGGGTCAGCTCGAAGATCTCCCGCTGGATGCGTATGCGCATGCTTTCCACCGAGAGCACCCGGCCCGACCCGCGGCATTCGAGGCACTCGTCGGTCATGAGGCTGATGGTGGACTCCCGCTTGCGCTCCCGGGTCATCTCGATGAGCCCCAGCCTCGTGATGGGCAGGATGCGTATCTTGGCCCGGTCGCCCTTGACCGCGTGCGCGAGGGCCTCCATCACCCGCTGGCGGTTGGAGGCCTTCTTCATGTCGATGAAGTCTATGACGATGATGCCTCCGATGTTCCTGAGCCGGAGCTGGTGCGCGATCTCGGCCGCGGCCTCGAGGTTGTTGGCCGTGACGGTCTCCTCCTGGGATTTCGACCCGGTGAAGCGGCCCGTGTTGACGTCGATGGCGCAGAGCGACTCGGCCTCCTGGATGACGATGGTTCCCCCGCTGGGGAGCTGGACCTTCGTCTGCCGCAGCTTCTCGATCTCCGGCTCGATGTTGAACGCGGTGAAGATCGGGGTCTTCGCGTCGTAGAAGCGCACGCGGTCCTTGATCTCCGGGGAGAGCTTGCCGACGAACTCCATCACCTCCGAGCAGGACTCCTTGTTGTCGAGGAGATAGACGTAGACCTGCTCGGAGAGGAGGTCCCGGGCCACCTGCATGGTCAAGTCGAGGTCCTTGTGAAGCAGGCACGGCGCCGGCTGGGACTCCTGGCGGCGCATGATCGCCTCCCAACTGCGCGTCAGATAGGCGATCTCCCGCCGCAATTCCTCTTCCGTGGCTCCCTCGGCCTCGGTGCGCACCACCACGCCTTTCCCGTTGAGGTGCTCCCGGGCCAGGCGGTCGACGATCTCGCCGATGCGCTTGCGTTCGACCGGGTCCAGGATGTGCTTGGATATCCCGACGGAATCCGCGAAGGGCGTGAACACCAGGAAACGGCCCGGGAGGGAGATCTCCATGGTGATCTTCATCCCCTTGGTCCCGATGGCCTCCTTGGCCACCTGGACCATGATCTCCTGGCCCTTCTTGAGCGTCTGGTCGATGGGAGCGCGGGAGCCGCCCAGCACGTCGGAGATGTAGAGATAGGCGTTCTTCTCGAACCCGATGTTCACGAACGCGGAGGAGATCCCGGGAAGCACGTTCTCCACGACCCCTTTGTAGATGTTCCCCACGATGCTCTGCGCGCTGCGCCTCTCCCAAAGGAGCTCGACGAGCCTGCCGTTCTCCAGGATGGCGACCCGGCTCTCCTCGAAGGAGGTGTTGGCCAGGATCTCCCTCTTGAAAGCGGCCTTGGGGGTCGAGCGGCGGTCGCTCTCCGGCCGGGCGTTCCCGCCGCCCTGGCGCTCGCCGCGGGCATCCCTCTCCCGCGAGCCGTGATGGGGCCGTTCCCTGCCCCCCTGCGGGCGGGGGTCCCGGCGCTCCCCCCTGCGCCCGTGCTGGCCTTGGCCTTGGCGGCCGGGGCGGCTTTCCCCGCCCGCCGGCCGCCCTTCGAACTGCTCGAGGGCGCTGGCCATGTCCATCTCCTCCTCTGCGGCCTCCGCGGGAGCGGAGTCTTCGGAGTTCGAGGGACTTCCCTCGGAGCCCTCCGGCCCGCGCGCCTGCGCAGCGGCCGCGTCACCCGCCGCCGCGGCGGAGCCGCGGAGCTTCTCCATCTCCTCCAATTCCTTGGCGAAATCATCGCTGATCTTCGCATCCCCACCGGATTTCCGTTCTCTCTCTTCCATGTCCATGAACCTCCTCATTCCTCGTAAATTATGGCCGCATGAGCGACCCGCCCGCCGTCTCGGAGAACAGTTCCTTGCGCAGGATCTTGAACTCCGGGAGCGGGGCGAGGGGGCCCAGCCATGAGCGCAGCAGCGCCTCGGGCTTGACCGTCCTCTTGGGCCCGAAGCGCAGCGTCAAGTCCAAACGATCTCCGGCCGAAAAATCGGCGGCGCGGATGAGCGGCCGCGCGTCCACCCTCTCGATACGCGCTCCGCCGTCCTTCACCTTCTCGATGACGATCTCTCGGCGGTCCAGGAACTCCCGCAGCCCCGCCCGCGCGTCCGCGGGGAAGGGCCCCCGGACCTCATACTCCACGACGTTGAGCGTCGCCTCCAGCGACGGGAAGAACGGCGGGATGCGCCGGACCTCCAGGACCCGGAAGCCCGAGCCGAGGCTCCCGGAGAGCCCCCGGGCAACCTC
>CAYWAR010000245.1:2675-4618 GCA_964455765.1 uncultured Elusimicrobia bacterium | reverse complement strand
CGGTGGTCGGGCCCGGCGCGGTCGGCGCAACGCTCGCGGCCTCCCTCCTGGAGTCGGGCCTGCGCGTGGTCCTGGTCGGGCGCGAGGGGCCGGGCCTGCGGAGCCTGCGGCGCGAGGGGCTCTCTTACGCCGGCGCCGCCGGCCGCGTCCGCGTCCTCCGGGGCCTGGAGTTCTCCGACCGAGGGATAACCCGAGGAAGTGTGACCGAGCCTTTCGGCGAAGGAATGCCGCCTCCAGGGGCCGTTGGAAAGCGGCCCGCCTCCGATGCCCTGAGGGCGGCCGGACGCGGCGCCCCGCGCGGAGACTGCGAGGCCCTCTTCCTCTGCGTGAAATCCAGGGACCTCCCCGCCGCCCTGCGCTCGGCGGCCCCCTTGGCCGGGCCCAAGACGGCCGTAGTCAGCCTCCTCAACGGGATCGACCATGCCGCCCCCATCCTCCGGGCCTTCGGAGGCCGGCGCACGGTGCTGGGCTCCAGCTATTTCGCCGCCATGCGCGCCTCCCCTCGTTCGGTGCGCCTCACCGGGCCGGGGCCCGTGATCCTCTCCCGCTCCAAAGAGAACCAGGCCGCCCTGGCCGCGGCCGCGCGCATCCTCCGGGCCGCGGGCTGGAGGGTGCGGACCGCGCCCTCCGCCCGGCGCCTGCTCTGGACCAAGGCCGCGTTCAACGCGGCGCTCAACCCCGTCGGCGCCCTGGCGCTCAAGACCAACGGGGAACTGGCCAAAAGCGCCGGCCTGCGGGAGCTCCTCGAGGCGGCGGGCCGGGAGGCCTTCTCCTTGATGAGGGCCCAGGGCATCGAACCCTTGACCCGGCGTCCGGAGCGGGCGCTCCTGGCGGTCTGCCGCAGGGCTCCGGACCAAGTCAACTCCATGGCGCAGGACCTGGCCTCCCGCAGGCGGACGGAAGCGCGGGACATCCTAGGGCCCTTCGTCCGGGCGGCCCGCAGGACGGGCCGCGAGGCCCCCGTTCTCTCCATGCTCCTGCGCATCCTGGAGCGGGTCGAGAAGGAACTGGGGTGCCCAAGCCGATGAGCGCCAAGGCCCTGCGGGGAAAGCCCCTCGCCGAGAAGCTGCTCGCCTCCATCCGGGAGCGCGCCGCGCGGATCACGCAACTGCGCGGCTCTCCTCCCCGGCTGGCCATCCTCGCCATCGGCGGGGACTCCTCCTCCCAGGTCTATCTGCGCAGCAAGCTCCAGGCCTGCAAGGAAGCCGGCGTGGAAACCACGGTCGAGGCCCTGCACGCCGCCGTGCCGGAATCCGACGTGCTGGCCATCCTCAAGGACCTGGCCTCGGACGCCACGCTCGATGGGATCATGCTGGAGGTCCCCCTGCCCAAGGGGCTCGACGCCCGGCGCATCATCGACGCCATCTGCCCGGACCGCGACGTCGAGGGCGTGACCACGACCAACCTCGGCCGGCTCTACTCCATGAAGGCCTTCGCCGAACTCCGCTCCTCCGGCGTCCTCATCCCCTGCACGGCGGGCGCGGCCATCCGCCTGCTCCTGGAGACGGGCATGGACCCGGCGGGCAAGTCGGCGGTGGTGGTGGGGCGCTCGCGCATCGTGGGGCGTCCGGCCGCGCACCTGCTCACCTGCCTGGACGCCACGGTGACGCTCTGCCACTCCAAGACGCGCGAACTGGCCTCCCATCTCTCTCGCGCGGACATCGTCTTGAGCGCGACGGGGGTCCCGGGGCTCATCCGAGGCTCTCACCTCAAACCCGGCGCCGTGGTGCTCGACGCCGGCATCCATGTCGCGGGGAAGACGATCGAGGGGGACGTGGAGCACGAGGGGGCCGCGAAGAAGGCCTCCTACCTGACCCCGGTGCCCGGGGGAGTGGGGCCGCTCACCGTCGCCTGCCTGCTCGACAACGTGACGCTCTCGGCCGAGCGCCGCGTCAAAGCCCAACTGGGCTGATCGGACGGTTCTTGGCGGATCGAGGAGAAAC
>CAYWAR010000245.1:0-2665 GCA_964455765.1 uncultured Elusimicrobia bacterium | reverse complement strand
ACCAACCGGGGGGGCGCTCAAAAAAACGCCGCGTTTTTTTGCCGCCACCCCCGCTAAGCTTCAGCCAGTTCGAACATGCGCTCGAGGGAGCGGCGGGCTTTCACGGCGATCTTCCCGTCGATCTCGATCCTCTCCGCCGAGCCGGGGTCCTCGAGCGCGCCCAGGACGCGCTGGAGGTCGATGGCCTTCATGTAGGGGCAGAGCCGGCACATGGGGATGAATTTCTTATCGGGCATCTCGGCGCGGGCCAGGTCGCCCAACCCGCACTCGGTGACGAGCATATAGTGGGGGGCGTCGGTCTCCCGCACGAAGCGGAGCATGTCGCCCGTGCCGCCCGCGAAATCCACGGCCGCGACCAGGGAGGGGCTGCACTCGGTGTGGGCGAGCACCTTCAAGCCCGGGTAGGCCTTCCGGTAGAACTGGACCGAGGAGGGCTCGAAGTTCTCGTGCACGACGCACTTGCCCTCCCAGATGATGAGGTCGCGTCCCAGCCGCTTGCCCAGTTCCTTGGCCAGGTTGCGCCCCATCCATTCATCGGGAAGGAAGATGAGCTTGGGGTGCTCGGCGAAGAGCTTGCGTACGATGCGCGGGGCGTTGGCGCTGGTCACGATCACGTCGCTCTCCGCCTTCACCTCCACGGTGGTGTTGATGTAGCTGACCACCGGCGCCCCGGGATGAGCGGCCTTGAGGCGGCGCACGTCCTCCCCCGTGATGGAATCGGCCAGGGAACAGCCCGCCTCCGGCGCGGGGAGGAGCACCTCCTTGCCGGGGTTGAGGAGCTTCGCGGTCTCGGCCATGAAGCGCACCCCGCAGAAGACGATGCTCCGCGCGTCGGTCCGGGCGCAGAGCTTGGCCAGGCGGTAGGAGTCGCCGACGAAGTCCGCGACCCCGCCGATGACCTCGGCCCGCTGATACACATGGGCCGGGATGACGGCTTTCTTCTCCTTCTTAAGAGCGTTGATGCGCCAGGTGAGGCCCGCCAAGCGCTCGATCTCGGCCTCCGTATAGCCCGGGGAGAGGAAGCCCTTCTCGGTCAGACGGTCCACCTCCGCTTCCAGTTCCCGCCGCCCCGGGAGAGTCTTCCTCATGTCAGCGTCCTCCCCGCGGGAGGATGCTCGTCCCAGGGGCCAACAGCCGTTTCATCGGGAGTTTCCTCATGCCGCCGCCCCGACCAGGCGGTCCGTGAATATCCCATCGACGCCCATGCCCTCCAGCCGCGCGGCATCCTCGCTCTTGTTGACCGTGTACACCAGGAGCTTGAGTCCCCGGGAATGCGCCGCCCGCACCCACCGCGGGGAGACCTGTCGAAGGCTGATGTTGAGGCTCTCGCAGCCCAAGGCCTTGGCTTTGGCCGCGGCCCGGAAGAAGAACATGGGGCCGGCCAGCAGGCCCAGGCGGATGCCGGGGTCGCGCTCGCGCAGGGCGCGCAGGGTCGGGTGATGGAAGCTCGAGACCACCACTCCTGCGGCCAGGTTCGGCCGGCCCCGCAGTATCCTGAGCACGTCTTCCTCGATCCCCTTATAGAGGGGCCTGGCCTGCTTGATCTCCAGATGGACCTCGACGCCTCCGGGGAGCAGGTCCAGCACCTCTTCGAGGCTCGGGACCCGCTCGGCCTGGAAGCGCCGGTCGAACCAGGAGCCGACGTCGAAGGAGGCGAGCTCGGCGAAGTCGAGCTTCCCGACCTTCGACTTCCTGCCCGCCAATCGGCGCAGATCGGTGTCGTGCAGGACCGCGAGACGGCCGTCCCGCGTCCTCTGCACGTCGAATTCGACGGCCTCGGCCCCGGCGGCGAGGGCGGCGCGGAAAGAGGCGAGGGTGTTCTCCGGGAAGCCGCCGCTGGCTCCGCGGTGGGCGATGAGCTTCATGCCGGCGTCCTCCCCGCGGGAGGATGCTCGTCGTCGGGGCCTGCCGCCGTGTTATGCGGTCTTACCAGGCGTTCAGCGATCTTCTCGAAATCCTCGTCGGGGATCTCGATGGAGCCCAGCTCCTCGCGTCCGGTGCCCGGACCATGATAGTCGGAGCCGCCGGTGGCCTTGAGGCCCAAGCGAGCCGCGGTCTCCTTGAGGCGGCGCATGACGGAGGCGGTATGCGAGGGATAATAGATCTCGAGCGCCTCCAAGCCCCAGGCCGCCCAGCGCTCCAGGTCCGCCGATTTCCGTATGAGCCCGGGATGGGCCAAGGACGCCCAGCCTCCGGCCTCGCGGATGGTCTCGATCGCCTCTTGGACGCTCGGACCCATCGGATCCACATACGCGGAGGCGCCCTTGGCGAGGAAGCGGTCGAACGCCTCCTGGCGGCTGCCCACGAGCTTGCGCCGGCGCAGGGCGTCGGCCACATGCGGCCGCCCCAGGGTCTGGCGCGAGACTCCGAGGACCTCCTGCAGGGTGAGGTCCACGCCTTGGGCCTGGAGCTTTTCCACGATGAGCCCCACGCGCTTGTGCCGGCGAGCCCGGAAGAGCTCCAAGCGCTCGGCCAGGGCCTTGGAACGCCAGTCGATGCCGTAGCCCAGGATGTGGATGCGGTCCTCGGTCCCGGTGTTGATCTCGATGCCGCAGAGGACTTTCTGCCCTATCTTGAGCCCCTCCTGCTCGGCCTCGGGGTAGCCCGAGACCGTGTCGTGGTCGCTGAGCACCAGGAGCTCGACGCCGCGCTCCTTCGCCCGGCG
>CAYWAR010000244.1:1928-4674 GCA_964455765.1 uncultured Elusimicrobia bacterium | reverse complement strand
CCCCCGTGGGTGGGGCACGGGGGCGGGGGGGTGGAACCGGGGGCGGCGGTTACCCCCACGGCGCCCAGGCTGCAGATCGTCTGGCCCAAGCCCGGGGCGAAGTATCCGGACATCCGCAGGACTTTCACCTTCGGCAACGCCGCGCCCGGTTCCGAACTGTCGATCAACGGCTCCTCGGTGAGCCTGCGCCCCGACGGCGCTTTCCTGGCCATGGTGGACTTGGCATCGGGCCCCTTCCAGCTCCGTTACCGGGTGGATTTCATGGGCGCTCGCGTCGAAGCCGAGGTGCCGGTCATGGTCGGAGACCCGCTGGAGCCCCTTCCCGCCGAGGACCCCATCCTGCCCCTCGAGCCCAAGGAGGATATGACCCTCTCCGAAGGGGACCAGGTGAGCGTGCGCGTCCGGGGCCCGGCCGGGGCGCAAGGGACCTTCGAGGTCCGGCGCGCCTGCGAGGACCTGCCCCTCCATGAGGCATCGCCCGGGGTGTTCGAGGGCTTCTGCCGCATCGGGTCCGGGATCAGGCTCGAGGACGAGCCCGTGCGTTTCCAGCTTCGGACTCATGATCCGCGCAGGAAGCTCAAGGCGAAGAGCCTCGGGCGCCTGAGCACGATGGGCCGGGACGGCTACGCCGTCGTCGTGAGCACGGCGAAACTGACCGTCGTTCGTTCCGAGGCGGGCGGCTACAGCCTCTTCGAGCCCCCGGGGACGCTCTTTAATGTCAGCGGCCGCGCCGGCTCCCGGCTCAAGGTCTCCTTGGCGCCGGGATTGGAGGGCTGGGTGGACGCCTCCTCGGTGCTCTCCCTTCCCAAAGGCACGCCCCCGGCCTACGGGACGGTGGGGAAATACCTGAACACCACCGTATCCTCGGACTCGGTGCGCCTGAGCGTGCAGGTGGAAAGGAACATCCCTTTTGAGATACGCCAGCGCACCGAACCTCTAGGATACGAGGTGCGTTTCTTCGGGGGGATGCAGCGGCTCGACCGGTTCCGTTTCGACCCCGGGGACCCGGTGATCTCGGGGGTCCGCTGGCGGCAGGAGGGGACCCGGACGCTCGTCCTGGAGGTCGACACGCGCCTGCGCCGGGGCTGGGGCTACGACGGGTACTACGAGAAAGGGCGCTTCGTGCTGGAGATCCGGCGTCCTCCCCTGGTCGGCGACAGGGCGCTTTCGGGCCGCAGAGTCGTCCTCGACCCCGGGCATGGGCCGGATTCAGGCGCCTGGGGGCCCATGGGCTCGCAGGAGCAGGACTTGAACCTCGCGCTCGCCTTCGACTTGAAAAGCCTCCTGGAGGCCGAGGGAGCCGAGGTCTTCATGACCCGGACGAGCAGCGCGGGGCCCGCGCTCGTGGAGCGGCCCTTCGCGGCCTGGGCGGCTCGCGGGGACGTCCTGGTCAGCCTCCATAACAACGCCCTCTCCGTGACCGACGATCCCTTCGCTTCCCCGCGCGGCTACATGACCTTCTATTATCATCCCCAGAGCCGTCCCCTGGCCGAAGCCGTCCATTCCGCTTCGCGGCGGCTGCCGGCCGGACTGCCCGACGAGGCTCTGCGCTGGGGCGACCTGCAGCTGTGCCGCCTCACCCAAATGCCCGCCATCTTGACGGAATCCGCCTATGTCATGCTCCCCGAGCAGGAGGCCCTCCTGAGGGAGGGAGCCTCCCGGGCGCGCTTCGCCCAAGCGATCCTCGAGGGCCTGCGCGGCTATTACGAGGAGTATCGCGAACGTCAGCGCACGGAGGCCGCCGAGCGGGCGGCGGCGCGTAGTGATTAGGTGCGCCCATCGGGCGCGACCTTAAAAACGCGCAGCGCACTTCGTGCGCTGCGTATGTGGACAAGCTCATCCATTTAAGCTCCGGCCCATGCTATACTTCCTCGATGACGGCGCCCTTCTTCCCCCGTCTTGACGACGCCCACGGCCGAGTGGCCCGGTCCCTGCGCATCTCCGTGACCGACCGGTGCAACCTGCGCTGCGTCTACTGCATGCCCGAACAGCCCCGTTGGCTGCCCAAGAGCAGCATCCTCTCCTTCGAGGAGTTGGTCCGCGTCTGCCGGGTCGCGGCCCTTTGCGGGGTGGAGAAAGTGAGGATCACGGGGGGAGAGCCTCTGGCGCGCAAGGGCGTGCCGGAACTGGTGCGCATGCTCAAGACGGTGCCCGGCATCCGCGAGCTGGCCATGACGAGCAACGGCATGCTCCTGCCGCGGCATGCCCGGGAGCTCAAGGCGGCGGGGCTCGACCGCTTGACGGTCAGCCTCGATACCCTCGACGCGGAGCGCTTCCTCCGGATCAACCGCAGGCCAGGCCTGGAAGAGACCCTGCGCGGGATGGAAGCGGCGGAGAAGGCGGGATTCTCCCCCCTGAAGGTCAATGCCGTGGTCATGCGGGGGATGAACGACGACGAAGTCGGGGCCCTCGCGCGCTGGGGGCGCCATCACGGCCGTCTCATGCGCTTTATCGAATTCATGCCCCTGGAGGGGGACCGGAACTGGACGCGGGAGCGCGTCGTCCCGGCTTCCGAGATATTGGAGAGGGTGAGGGCGAATTTTCCTTTCCGTCCCGTGCCCGGCGCGGCGCGGAGCACCGCCGAACTCTACGAGTACGAGGACGGCGTCGGGGCCTTCGGCGTCATCGCCTCGGTCACCCGGCCCTTCTGCGAGGACTGCGACCGCATACGCATCACCGCGGACGGAGGCCTGCGCACCTGCCTCTTCGCCCAGAGCGCTCTGGACCTGCGCGGCCCCATGCGCGC
>CAYWAR010000244.1:0-1918 GCA_964455765.1 uncultured Elusimicrobia bacterium | reverse complement strand
GATCACGATCAAATCGACATCCGCCGAGCACTTCTGGACCGCCACGCCGCCTTGCTGGGGGGGGCGGTGAGGGGGAAGGGGCCGGGGCATCTCATCGACCTGCCCGGTTTCCGGCGGCCGGACCGGGCCATGAACGCCATCGGCGGCTAGCTCACGCGTCTTAATAAGGGGACGCTGCCGGAACCCATCCCATCTCCCCCGCGCCTTCGGAACTCGAAGTTCCCCCCCAGGGGCCCCCTTCCACGGGGTCGATCGGGATGGGTTCCGCCATCGTCCCTGTGATCCCCGCATGAAACGAAAACCATCGACTGAACCCATTGGGCCCAAACCGGCCTAGACCTAATAATCAAAGGCATGGGACCTCAAGGTCCCATGCGGGGTCGGGAATTTAGGGATATGCTATGGAAACGTGAATCGTTTCCCGGACGCGAACCCTTCTCCTCGTAGAGATGCGTTGGAGGCCCGATGAATCCCATCACCTTCCGTTTTGCCAAGAAATCCATCGCCGCGTCCGTGTCCGCGGCCTTGCTCATGCTCTCGCCGGGTCCGGGAGTCTATGAGGCCTTGGCCCAGTTCAACCTGCAGTCCGGGGTCGGTTCCATGGCCGCGCCCGGAGGGCAGGCCGGAGCCGGGCTCTCCCTGCGCGGGACTCCCGTTCGCGGGATGGGCGTCGACGCCGTTCCCTTGGATCTGAGCGCCGCGACCCTCCCCTCCCTGCGCTCGGGGACCGGCATCCGCTTCGACGGGATCGGCGCGCCCGGGCGCGCCGCCCTCTTCGGGAGAGGAGAAGGGCAGCCCTTCAAGGACGGCGCGCCCATGCGCGCCGTCGGGGCGGTCTTGGTTTCGGCGCATGACGCTCCCGTTCTTCGGTCTCGGGCCGCCTCGCCGGCGTCCTTCGCCGGGACCGCGGCCATCGGAGATGAGGCCGTCCCTTCCGTCGCGGCGGGATCGGCTCTGAAAGACGCCTCATCGGACGCGTCTTTGCCGTCATTGCTCTCGGATCGGCGCGCGGTGGCTTTGCCCGCCGCCGAGATCGGCGCCATGAACGCGTCCGGGGCCCGGGAGGCGGGCGTCTCCATGATGGACCGCGTCCTCGGCCTGCGGTATTTCTCCTCCCAAACGGCGGACGAACCGGCCGCGTTGGAGGCGAAGGCGCCGGCATCCGGCTTGAGCGTCTCCCGGGAGCGAGGGAGCCTCGGCGAGCCGCAGCGGACCGGCATCGAGACCCTGCGGAAGACGGACACGGCCGTTGCCCCGAGCTCCGCCCGGGGCAAGGCGGCGGGCTTCGTCAAATCCCTGGCCGCCATCGCCGCCTCCGGCGCGGCGGTCTATGGACTCCAGATCCTGGCCGTATCGCTGCTGCCCGCGGTCTTCGGGGTAGTCCCCGTGGCCGCGCTTTGGGCCGTGAGCTCCGGGGTGCTCCTGCTCCCGGTCGCCGTCCACGCCCGCTACCGCCTGGGCTTGAGGGACTCCCCGAGGCTTCGCGGGGTGAAGATCGCTTTGGATGTGTTCATAGGCGGCTTCCTGGGAGCCGCGGCCGTGGCGGCCCCGGCCTTCTTGACCGCCGGGCTGGCGCCTTTCGGCACCGCCCTGCCGTTGATCTCGGTCGCGGCGATGGCCATGGGAGGCGCGGCGAAAGGCGAGGGCGCGGGGGGGCTCCTCAATAAAGTATTGACTTGGGCGTCCTTGGCCCTGCTCCCTCCCATCCTGGGTATAGCCGGGGCCGCTCCGCTGACGCTCGGGGCCGTCTTCGGCCTATTGGCTCTCCCGGCCATGACGACGATCTCCTTCTACCTCGGGCGCATCGTCGCCTCCGCGGAGAGCGGCCGGGCCTTCTCGATCCCCGGCTCCATGCAGGCCATCCGCTTCCCGTCCTATACCTGGGTGCTCACCGGCGTGGTCTTCGCCCTGCTCACCG
>CAYWAR010000243.1:0-4683 GCA_964455765.1 uncultured Elusimicrobia bacterium | reverse complement strand
GCGCGGGCACGTACGCCCGATACCCTACGGTCGGCCCTGCCCCTGAGAACGGACCCCGGGTCAGGAGGGTGCTAGCGAGCCCGCTTGCCTGTTCAAGGGCCTCATCGGTCCTGTCGTTGTAGAGGCTTATCTCTCCAAGCACGTCGGGTGTCAGGTCCACTCCGAAGTCCTTCCCCTTCAGGAAGGAGATCGACTGCTGAAGCACGTCCTTGGAGCGGCTGGTGACGCGGAGTTGGTCCCCCTGCATCGAGGGCTGGACCTTGAGGCCCGATTTCTTGACCTCGGCCACGATCTCGCGAGCCTTGTCCGAGGGGATGCCCTGGGTGATCTTGACGAGCTGCCGGGCGGTCCCGCCCAGGGCCGACTCGATCTTCTGGGGCTGGAAATTCTTGAGCGGCACCCCGCGCTTGCCCAGGCGCATGAGCAGGATGTCGAGCAGGGCCTTGAGCCGGTGCTCGTCCTTGGACTGCAAGGTCAAGGAAAGCTCTTTTTCATTGAACTCGATGCCGGAGTCGGTGTCCTTGAAGTCGTAGCGGTTGATGATCTCCTTGAGGGCCGTCTGCACCCCCTCGCTGACGAACTGCAGGTTCACCTTGCTCACGACGTCGAACGAGAATTCATCGGCCATATCCACTCCTTAATATTACCGAACGCAACCCCCGAAAACCCCCGCCGCGCCGAAAGGTTTGACGACCCGGCGCGTGCGTTGCGGGGGTCTGCATCATACCATCGGCCGATTCAAGCCGTGGCGGCTCGCGGTCTGCAGGGCTTCCTCATACCCCGCGTCCGCGTGTCTGAGCACGCCGAGTCCCGGGTCGTTGGTGAGCACCCGCTCGAGCCGGACGTCCATCCCCCGGGTCCCGTCCGCCACGCACACCTGCCCCGCGTGCAGGGAGTACCCGATGCCGACGCCTCCGCCATGATGGAAGCTCACCCAGGAGGCGCCGGAAGCCGTGTTGAGGAGCGCGTTCAAGATCGGCCAGTCGGCCACCGCGTCGCTGCCGTCCTTCATGGCCTCCGTCTCCCGGTAGGGGCTGGCCACCGATCCCGTGTCGAGATGGTCCCGCCCGATGACGATGGGCGCCGAGAGCTTCCGCGCGCGCACCAGTTCGTTGATGCGAAGGCCCATCTCGGCCCGCTCCCCCTGCCCGAGCCAGCAGATGCGCGCGGGCAGGCCTTGGAACCTCACTTTCTCCCCGGCCATGCCGATCCAGCGCCTGAGCCCCTCGTCTTTGGGGAAAAGGGCGAGCACGGCCTCGTCGGTCGCGCGGATGTCGGCGGGGTCCCCGGAGAGGGCGGCCCAGCGGAAGGGCCCTTTCCCGCGGCAGAAGAGCGGGCGGATGAACGCGGGCACGAAACCCGGGAAATCATAGGCGTCCTTGACCCCGGCCCGGTGCGCCATGGTGCGGATGTTGTTGCCGTAGTCGAAGGTCACGGCGCCCTGCTTCTGGATGTCGAGCATGGCGCGCACGTGCGCGGCGATGGACTCCATGGCCCGGGACACGCAGCCTTCCGGGTCCTTGCGCCGCAGCGCGGCGGCCTCCTCCACGCTCAGCCCCGCCGGGATGTAGCCGTTGAGCGGGTCATGGGCCGAGGTCTGGTCGGTGAGCAGATCGATGCCCAACTGCCTGCGCGCGAGTTCGGGGAGCACCTCGGCGCAGTTGCCCAGGAGGCCCACGGAAACGGCGCGCCTGGAGCGGCGCGCATCCAGGACGCGCTTGAGAGCCGCGTCGAGGCCGGTCTCCATGAAGTCCAGATAGCCGGTCTCGATGCGGCGCTGGATGCGCGAGGGGTCCGCCTCCACGGCCAGGAAGCTCGCCCCGTTCATGGTCGCGGCCAGGGGCTGGGCCCCGCCCATGCCGCCCAGGCCGCCGGTGACCACGAGCCGTCCCGCGAGCGTCCCCGAGAAGCGCTGGCGCGCGGCTTCGGCGAAGGTCTCGTAAGTCCCCTGGAGTATGCCTTGCGTCCCGATGTAGATCCATGACCCGGCCGTCATCTGGCCGTACATCATGAGCCCTCTGCGCTCGAGGTCGTCGAAGACGGCCCAATCGGCCCACTTGCCCACGAGGTTGGAGTTGGCGATGAGCACTCTCGGGGCGTACTCGTGCGTGCGGAACACCCCCACGGGCTTGCCGGACTGGACCAGAAGGGTCTCGTCGTCGTGAAGGGTCCGCAGAGAGCGCACCAGGGCATGGAAGCAATCCCAGTTCCGGGCGGCCTTCCCCCTTCCCCCGTACACGACGAGGTCCTGGGGCCTCTCCGCCACCTCCGGGTCGAGGTTGTTCATGAGCATGCGCAGAGCCCCTTCCTGCTGCCAGCCCCGGCAGGAGAGCAGGCTCCCCCGCGCCGCCCTCACGACGCCCTGGGTCGTCATGACGCCCCGACCGCCCGCTCCAGCTCCCCGCGCAGGACCATGTCCTTGACGATGCGCATCTTATCCGACATGGGCTCGTCCCCGCGGCTCGCCGGGACCTCGGCGCGCAGCAGGGACAGGGCCTTGGCCACGCCCTTGCCGGGCTTGAGCGGCCTATGAGCCTCCAGGCCCTGGGCCGCGGCCAGGAGCTCTACGGCGGCGATCTGCGCCGAATTGACCGTGATTTGGCGGAATTTCAAGGCCGCACCCATGCCCATGCTGACGAAGTCTTCCTTGAAGGCGGAGGTCGGGATGGAATCCGCCGAGGCGGGATGCGCGAGCACCTTGTTCTCGGAAGCCAGCGCCGCGGCGGTGACCTGGAGCATCATGTAGCCCGACTCCAAGCCCGGATCGCGGGCGAGGAAGGGCGAAAGCCTCGGCGCCTGGCCGCTGACGAGCTGGAAGATGCGGCGTTCGGATATCCCGCCCAGGACCGTCATCGCCAGGGCGGCATGGTCGTACGCCATGGAGAGGGCTTGGCCGTGGAAATTACCGCCCGAAAGGACCACGCCCCCGGTCAGGATGGGGTTGTCGGTCACGCTGTCCATCTCGGTCTCCACGACGCGCAGGGCGTACGCGAGGGAGTCCGAGACCGCGCCGTGCACTTGGGGCATGCAGCGCAGGCTATAGGGGTCCTGCACCCGGGGATCGCCTCGGCGGTGGGACTCGCGGATCTGGGACCCGGCGAGCAGACGCCTCAGGCGCGCCGCGGTCCGGACCTGGCCGGGATGAGCTTTAAGGGCCGAAAGGCGCGCGTCGAAAGGCACGGGAGTCCCGGTCATGGCCTCCAAGCTCATGGCGCCCGCGATGTCGGCGGCGGAGAGCGTCCGGGCCGCGTCGCGCAGGGCCAACCCCCCCACCGCCTGCATCGCCTGGGTGCCGTTGACCAGGGAGAGCCCCTCTTTCGCCTCGAGCGCCAGGGGCTTGAGCCCCGCGGCCGCGAGGGCCTTGGCCCCTTCCATCTCCCGGCCGCCCCTGCGCGCGCGGCCGAGGCCGATGAGGAGGAGAGCCGCGTGGGCCTGGGGCGCGAGATCTCCGCTGGCTCCGACCGAACCCCGGCTCGGGATGACCGGCGAGATCCCGCGGTTGAGGAGCTGGGCCATCAGCTCCACGAGCGCCGGACGGCAGCCGGAATGCCCGCGCGAGAGCTCGTTGGCCCGCAGGAAAAGGATGGCCCGGCACTCGGACTCCCGCAGAGGCTCCCCCGCTCCGCACGCGTGGCTTAAGACGAGGTTCTTCTGCAAGGCGCGGAGGTCGGCAGCCGGGATGCGGCGGGAAGCCAGCTCGCCGAAGCCGGTGTTCACCCCGTAGACGGGGGCTCCGGAAGCCACGGCCGATTCCAGACGGGCCCGCGAGCGCCCAAGGAGCCGGCGGGACGCGGGGCTCAGATGGACGGGCCGGCCTTTCTCCGCGACCTCGGCGAGCTCCTTGAGCGTGACCCGGCCGCCGAGCTCGAAGGGCTTCATGTCAGCGTCCCCCCCACGGGAGGACGCTCGTCCCAGGGGCGAGCCGCCGTTTCATCGGGAGTTTCACTAGAGCTTTAGGAGGCAGCCCAGGGTGCGCGCCCCCTTGCGCTCGAACTCGGGGAGGAAGCGCTCGAAGACGGCTCTCAGCATGGCCACGTCGTTTCCCGCCCGATGCCAGCCCTCGGGAGCGACGCCGAGCGAGCCGGCGATCGCGCCCAGCCTATTGGAGGAGAAGCTGAAATATTTCCTCGCCAGCCTCAGCGTGTCGAGCTCCGGAATGGCGGGCAGGGAGACGCGGGTCCTACGGAACTCGGCCTCGATGAATCCTTTGTCGAAGGGAATATTATGGCAGACCAGCACCGAATCATCGAGGAGCGCGGCGAGACGCGCCGCCAGGTCCCCGAAGCGCGGGCTCTTGGCCACCATGGCGTCCGAGATGCCGTGTATGGCCTGTGCCCCGGGGTCTATGGGCCGCTGAGGGTTGATGAGGCTTTGGAAGCTCTCGATCACCGTCCCGCCGCGGGTCTTGAGGATCGCGATCTCGCAGACCCTATCCCCGCGCGCGGGAGAGAGTCCGGTGGTCTCGGTGTCGAGGAAAGCGAAGGAGGTCTCGGAGATCGCCAGCGAGCTCATCAGGGAGGCCGTCATCTCATCGCTCGAGGGCCACCGCCACGGCCTCGCCGCCTCCCAGGCAGATGGACGCCACTCCCCGCTGGAGGCCGCGGGCTTCCAGCGCGTGCAGCAGTGTGACCAGGATGCCGGCTCCGCTAGCCCCGAGGGGATGTCCCAGAGCCACGGCCCCCC
>CAYWAR010000242.1:0-4689 GCA_964455765.1 uncultured Elusimicrobia bacterium | reverse complement strand
CATATCCAGGTCCAACCACCAAAACCGGTCGGAATTCGTCATGCCGCGCGCCGCGCGCAAGGACAGGTCCGCCCCGAATCCGCGGGCTTGATAGGCGTCTACCTTGGGGACGACGGAGGCGAAGAAACTCAGCGAACCCACCTCCCCTTCCCATCCGCCTCTTCCGGTAAAACGCCGGAAAGTCCCGGTGGAAACGGCTGAGGCGTAGGCGTCCAGCCCGCCTTCGATGAAGAGAGCTCCGGGGAAAGACTGGGAGAAGTCGATGCGGTGCTCCCGGTACTCCTCGGGACCTCCGGTGAACCGGTAAACGGCGGAGGTATAAGCCGCCACGGGGGCGGCCGCCAATAAGATCAACGCAGCCGCCGCGGCCGGAAACGGCCACGACGAGAAGGAAGTGGACCTTGACACGGTGGAGATGCTAAAAAATTGGGCCCCGGCCCCGCGGCCGCGGCCGGGGGGGGCCGGGCCTTTCTAGGACCTTTGACACCGGGTGCCGGGGCCGGAAGTCCATTGCCCCGCAACCGGAACCTGACTAAACTACAAAGATGCTTTCCTCTGCTCGACCCCGCCGCCCGGAAGCGGCGCGTCTTTCTTTCCCCTGCCTTCTCCTTCTGTTTCCCGCCGTTTTGCATGCCCAGAGCGTCGAATCCCTCTGGATGCGGGGCGCCGCGCTCTTCGATCTGGCCCCGGCGGCCCCTGAGTCGGCGGCCCCAAAGGGGCCGCCCGTAAGCCGTTTCCCAGGCGGCCGTCTTTCCTCATCCAGACTGTCCAATGATATCTCCCTCGGCGAGCTGGCGGAAGACATCTCCCAGGACCCGAAAGCCGTCGAGGAGCTCATAGAAACGCTCGTCGGCCGCTCGGGGGAGCTGGGCCGGGCTTGGGCCTCGCCGGAGCGCAAGCGCGCCCTGGAGCTGGCGCTGCGCACGGCGGATAAATCCTTCCTGGACCATTTCCCGGTGCTGACCCCCAAGGAACTCTTGGAAGCGGGGAGATTCCTCGCCTCCCGGTCCAAGCCCGTGCAGGAGCCTCCCACCCCTCCCGAACAGACGCTCGCCCTCTCCGGGGAGCCCAAGGATCCCAAGCCGGGGGAGTTCATGCAGGATCTGGGGCATGGCCTTTTCTACGGAGACGCGTCGGTGAGCGGAAAGGCCTCGGCTTTTGGCGACAACCTTGAGATGGCGCAAGCGCTCAACCAACTGGCCATGAACGGGCCCCAAAGGCCCGCGTTCACCCTCGTCGTCGGTCCCAAGAGATTCGTCTCGGTCGGAGCCTTCCTCGCCGCCTTGCTGGAGGACGGCTCCTCGCTGACCGTCGAGGACCGCCGCTACTTCGCCAACTTCGGCGATCTCCGCCACGCCAAAGCCGGGACTTTGCGCGAAGTGCGCACCCCGGTCTGGGTGGACACGGGATTCCTTTTGCCCAGCGGCAGGCGCCTCGTCGTCCCGGTCACGCACAGCGAGGTCGAGATAGCCCTGCGGGGCAAGGTGAACGCGGACCTATCCTTCTTCTTCGGCATCGACGGAGCGCCGTCCTTCCGCGCCGACTCGACGACCAATCAGCGCTGGGTGGGAGGGCGCACGGCTCGGACCTGGTCCGGCGCGCAAGCCGTGGAACTGCTGGAGCGGGCGGCCTGGGTGAGGCGGGAGCTCAAGGCCAAGGCCGCCTCGGCCAAGCTCCCCCTGGGAGGCTACGGACCCCTGGGCGACTGCAACGACGCGCACGCTTTCCTGACCGGGACCTCGCCCTATCCCATGCTGCGCGACCCGGCTTATTTCCGCGGCGGCTCGGCGCTTGACGCCGTGTCGAACTCCCTGCCTTACGACCTCAAAAGCCCGCCGACCCCCGCGCGTGTGCTCGATTCCATCCCCTTCGACGAGCTCCCGG
Organism: uncultured Elusimicrobia bacterium; assembly: GCA_964455765.1. Taxonomy (GTDB): domain Bacteria; phylum Elusimicrobiota; class Elusimicrobia; order UBA1565; family UBA1565; genus CAYHRV01. Next base: position 2,805 of record CAYWAR010000242.1, on the reverse strand, counting down.
ACATCCCCTTTCCCGAAGTCCGCGACGCCCTCGCGGAATTAAAGGGCTCTTTTCCTTGATCCGTTAACATCGGAAGAGCAGATCCATTATCCCGGAAATCCGACAAAATGCATCCGCATTTTGTCGGATTTCCGGTCCTATTCCTCGAAGACTTCGGACTCGAAAACGCTCAAGATGACCGAGGGATCCTTCCAGCAGTCCGGGGGAAGCCCGGCTTTCTCGGCGCAGAGGCGGGTGAGGAACTCTTCCTTGGTCGGGAGCTGTTCCCAGACCGTGGGCAGGAAAAGGCCCGAGTTGCGTCCCTGGCGCGCCGTGACCCCGTGTTTGCCGGGCACCACGGCCCCATGATCCTTCACCCGCACGGGTTGGGTCAAGATGGATATCTCGATATGCACTTTCTCCAACTCGTCCTTGGCCACGGGCTGGAAGCGGCGGTCCTCGAACGCCGCGGCCCGGGCGAAGGTGCCCACCGCGTCCTGCAGGGGCATGCGGGGCTCGGTCATCCCGATGCACCCGCGCAGAAGCCCCTCGCGCTTGAGCGTCACGAACACGGCGGCCGGAAGGTTCAGGGACGGGTCCGTGGACAAGGGCAAGGCCTTCAGTTCCCCGCCCTCGAAGGACTCCCGGATGGCGAGGCGGGCCTGCGCGAGCAGCCTTTTCTTAGCCGCGGCGCCGAGATCGAAGCGGGCCGGGGCCGGGCGGCCGGAAGCGATGAGAGCGGCCGCGGCGTAGCCCACCGCTCGTCCGGGCTCCCCTTGGGGAAGCTCTCCGGAATTCACGTACTCCAACAGCTCCACCCGGTCCGCGCCCAATAGGCGGGCGGCGCGTAGGCCGACGAGCAAGGCCGAGCCTCCGCAGGCCAGGGTGGCCAGTTCGAGCTCATTGCGCGAGAGGAGCATGCCCTCGGTGAGCTGAAGGTAGTCCGGGTCCATGCGTTCCAAGGCCCTAAGAAATGTCCGGTCCGCGGCCCTGGCCGTGGAGCTGGAGGGATAATGCGACAGGTCCGAGGAGAGGAGGAGGAGAGTGTCCCGGCGGCCCTTGAGCGTCTGCGCCAGCTGTTCTCCCATCCGCCGGAGCAGGTCCGGGTCCTCGGTGTTGAGGACCACGGGCACGATCTTGAAATCCTTCAGCACGGCCTGCAAGAAAGGGAGCTGCACCTCCAGGGAATGCTCGGATGCGTGCGCTCCCCGGTTCTCCTCGAAAAGCCCCCCGCTCATCAGGGCGGAGGCCAGGTTCTCATCGATCGGGACGGAACCCAACGGAGTCTGGAAAGAGCCGCGTGGCCAGATCGCGGCGGCCTTGACCGCGGTCCTATGGGAAGGCCCGAGCAGGACCACGGTCTTCCACTTCGTCCCCATGGACTTATAAGTCCGCGCCGCCGTGGCGCCGGAGTAGACATAGCCCGCGTGCGGTACAATGAAGGCCGCCGCGCGGCCCGCGAGCTCGTGTTTTTTCGCTCCCGCGAGGAGCCTATCCACCGTTTCCTTGAGCCGAGCTCTTTCGCCCGGATAGAACTGGCCGGCCACGGCGGCGGGACGGTCATAGTCGCCGCAAGCGGCGGGAAAGCAGAGGAAAAACGACGCTAATAAAAATAAAACGAAATAAAGCCTCGGCATCGGGAGTATTGTATCACCAAACGGCGCCGGATCGCGGGAAACGCAAGGATTTTCCGCGATGACACCAGCGATGACGGGATTGACGGGGGCGGGTCCGGAGGCTATACTTGGAAATCGTGACCGCCCACCGCGCCGGGAAGCATTGGCTCATCCCCTTCGCCGTGCTCGCGGCCCTGGCGCTCTGGGGCGCCCTGACCCCGGCGTCGGCCCCTTCGGCGGCCGGAGGCCCCCTCGTCGCCGGGGATACGGCCTGGATGCTGACGGCCACGGGCCTGGTCCTGCTCATGACCCCCGGTCTGTCGTTTTTCTACGGCGGCATGGCCCAGAAGAAGAACATCATCTCGACCATGCTCCAAAGCTTCACCGCCATGGGCGTGGTGAGCCTCTTCTGGGTGGCCGTAGGCTTCAGCCTCGCCTTCGGAGAGAGCCTCGGCGGGCTCCTCGGAGACCCTCGCACCTTCCTCATGTTCTCGGGCGTCGGGGGCGCGACGCACCCGGACCTCTCCCCCACCATCCCCCTGGCCCTCTTCGCGCTCTTCCAGCTGAAATTCGCCATCATCACCCCGGCCCTCGTCACGGGAGCCTTCGCCGAGAGGGTGCGCTTCTCCGCCTACCTGCTCTTCATCACGCTCTTCAGCGTCTTCATCTACGCCCCGCTCGCCCATTGGACCTGGCACCCGCAAGGGTTCCTGCGCGGATGGGGAGTGCTCGATTTCGCGGGCGGGACGGTGGTCCACATGTCCGCGGGCTTCGCGGCCCTCGCCGGGGCGCTGAAACTGGGCCGCCGCAAGAGCCACCTCGCGAGCCAGCCGCACCTTCCGGCCAACATCCCTTTCGTCCTGCTGGGGACCGGCATGCTCTGGTTCGGCTGGTTCGGCTTCAACGCGGGCTCGGCCCTGGCCGCCAACGAGACCGCCGTGCAGGCCTTCCTGACCACGAACACCGCTTCCGCCTCCGCCATGCTCGCGTGGATGTTCTTCGACGCGGCGCGAGGCCGCAGGCCCTCGGCGCTGGGCGCCTGCGTGGGAGCGGTGGTCGGCCTGGTCGCGATCACGCCCGCGGCCGGCTTCGTTCCCGTGGGAGCCAGCATCGCCATCGGCGCGGCCGCGGCGGTCATCAGCAACATGGCGGTGCACTGGAAATCCAAGTCCTCCATCGACGACACCTTGGACGTGTTCCCCTGCCACGG
>CAYWAR010000241.1:0-4693 GCA_964455765.1 uncultured Elusimicrobia bacterium | reverse complement strand
TCGCGCGCAAAGTTTAGCGTAAATTAAAAAATGTGTCAACCTGGAATTACACTTTCCAGGCTTGCTTATTCATACAATAAGTTAAAGCATGGCACCATCTGATTATAACTTCAATTTTTATATAAAAAAAATGCATAAATAATTAACTTAAAGCCTGGCACTACTGAACCTTGACCGAGGTGCCGGGCATTTGCTAATTTGATGACATGATCGAGAAAAGCCGCCCCATCGACCCCTTCGAACCCATCGCCATCATAGGCCTTGGGGGCGTATTCCCGGGCTCGAAGGACATTCCATCCTTTTGGAAGAACATCCTCGGCAAGACCGATTCCATCATCGAAGTACCCCAGGACCGCTGGGACTGGAAGCTCTATTACGATCCCGATCCCGCGGCGCCGGATAAGACCTATTCCAAGATCGGCGGCTTCATCCGCGGCTTCACCTTCGACCCTCTCAAGCTCCGCATCCCTCCCGGCGTCGCCAAGCAGATGGACACCATCCAGCAGTTGGCCGTGGTCTCCACGCTCGAGGCGCTCAAGGACTCGGGCTACGACAAGAAGCCTTACGACCCCGAGCGGACCGCGGTGATCATCGGCAACTCCATGGGAGGGCCCAAGAAGGAAGCGACCGACCTGCGCGTCTACTCCTGGGCGGTCCGCCGGAGCATCGGAGCCTCCAAGGCTTTCTCCAAGCTCGGCGCCGCCGAGCGCACGGCCATCCTCGACGAGGCGGAGAGCGGCCTCAAGGCGGAGCTCTCCACCATCAACGAGGACACGATGCCCGGGGAGCTCTCCAACGTCATCGCCGGCCGCGTGGCCAATGTCTTCAATTTCAACGGCCCGAACTTCACCGTGGACGCGGCCTGCGCCGGCTCGCTGGCGGCGCTTTCCCAGGCGCTCAACGGCCTGCGGCTGAGGCAGTTCGACATGGCGGTCACCGGCGGGGTCGACCAGATGATGACCCCTCCCTCCTATGTGAAGTTCTGCAAGATCGGCGCCCTCTCCGCGGACGGCTCCCGCCCCTTCGACGCGGGGGCCAACGGCTTCGTGATGGGAGAAGGCTCCGGCGTCTTGATCCTCAAGCGCCTGAGCGACGCGCTCAGGGACGGCGACCGCGTCTACGCGCTCATACGCGCGGTCGGAGCCTCCTCCGACGGGAGGGGGAAAGGCATCACCGCGCCCAACCCCAAGGGCCAACGGCTCGCCGTCGAGCGGACCTTCTCCCAAGCCGGCTACGGCCCCGATTCGGTCGGGCTCCTGGAAGCCCACGGGACCTCGACGAAGGTCGGCGACGTCGTCGAAGCGCAGACCGCGGCCGAGGTGTTCAAGGGCGCGGCCGCGCGCTCCATCGGCCTCGGCTCGGTGAAGTCGCAGATCGGGCACCTGAAAGCCGCGGCGGGCGTGGCGAGCCTCATCAAGGCGGCCCTGGCCTTGCACCATAAGAAGCTCCCGCCCACCATCAACTTCAAGACCCCCAACCCCGGCATCGACTGGGACAAGTCCCCCTTCACGGTGATCACCGAGCCCCGGGACTGGGAGTCCAAGGGCCCGCGGCGGGCGAACGTGTCCGCTTTCGGATTCGGCGGCACGAACTTCCACGTGGCGCTCGAGGAGGCGACCCCGGAGACGACCTCCTGGACCCCGTCCTTCTCGCAATCCTCCATCGAGGCTTCGGTCCGGTCGCAAGCCGCGGTCATCGCCTCCCTGGACCCCTCTCTGGGCGGAGAGGCGTTCTTCTTCCGGGGAGATTCTCCTTCGGCGGTCTACGACGCCATCGCGGCCTTCCGGGCCGGCGCGCCTAAGAGCGGTCCCCTGACCGCGGCCGCCTTCCGGGTCAACTCGCGGGCCCGCGGCGCCTACGCGCTGAACCTGGCGGCCGAAACGGCGGCCAAGCTCGCCGACAAGCTCGATTTCCTCCTCAAGTCCCGCGACGCGTCGGTCTGGGAGAAGATGCCGCCCGCCTTCAAGCCCAAGAGCATCCACCCCGGGCGCACGCCACCCAAGAAGCCCAAGGTCGCCTTCATGTTCCCGGGGCAGGGCTCGCAGTACGTGGACATGCTCAAGGACCTTCGCGGCAAGTATCGGTCCGTGGCCGACACCTTCGCCGAAGCCGACGCCGTCATGAAGCCGATCCTCGGCGAGCGGCTCAGCGACCTCCTCTTCACCCGGGGCGACGAGAGCCCCGAACGCCTGCGGGAGATGCAGGAACGCATCAAGCAGACGGAGGTCACCCAGCCGGCGGTGCTCACCGCGGACGTGGCCCTCCTGCGCCTTCTGCGGGCCTACGGCGTGGAGCCCGACGTGGTGTGCGGCCACAGCCTCGGCGAATACGGGGCCCTGGTGGCCGCCGGGGTGCTCGATTTCAAGGACGCGCTCCTGGCCGTCAGCTCCCGCGCCCAGGAAATGTCCCACCTCGAGATCGCCGACTGCGGGAAGATGGCCTCGGTCGCCGCGCCGGCCGGGAAAGTCGAGGCCATCCTCCAGGGCATCCCCGGCTACGCCATCTGCGCCAACAAGAATTGCCCCATCCAGACCGTGATCGCGGGCGCGACGCCCTCGGTGGAGGAGGCCCTGCGCCGCTTCGCCGCGCACGGCATCCAGTCGCAGGAGATCGAGGTCTCCCACGCCTTCCATTCGGAGATCGTCGCCCCGGCGCAGGAGGCCTTCGGGAGATTCCTCTCCCGCATCCGCGTGGGAGCGCCCAGCCTCCCGGTCTCCTCCAACGTGAGCGCGGAGTATTTCCCAAAGGACCCCGCGGAGATCCGCAAGCTCATGGTCTCCCAGATCGCCAGTCCCGTCGAGTTCATCCGCCAGGCCGAGCGGATGTACGCCGACGGAGTGCGCGTCTTCGTCGAGGTCGGCCCCAAGCGGGCCCTCACCGCCTTCACCTCCAGCACCCTGGAGGGCAAGAAAGACATCCGGGTCTTCGCCTCGAACCACCCCAAGCGCGGCGGCATCCACGAGTTCAACGACCTGCTCGCGGGCCTGGAGGCCGCCGGCATCCCGCTCGATCTCTCGGCCGGCGGCCCAGGGGAAGCCGGCCTCACCTCCCCTCGCTCGCTCTACACGCCCGAGTTCCTGGCGTGGTCCCAGGGCGCGGCCGAGGGCCCCGCCCCCGCCGTCTTAGCCGCGCCCGCCCATGCGGCGGCTCCCGGCGGCGACGCCGAGCGCTGGGGCGTGAACACCGGCCCGGTGGTCGTCAGCGGCATCTCCGCCGGCGTTCCGGGACGCTCCGAACGCCTCTTCCGCGAGGACGCGCTCGACGCCCTGATCCGCGGGCAGAACCTCATCGATCTGCTGCCCGAGGGCGAGCTCCACAAGCAGGTGGACAAGAACCTCGAGCGCGTGGTCAAGTCCGACATGGGAGACCACCGCTTCGAGCGCCTGGAATCCATCGAGCAGGTCATCCGCCTGGCCGGCCAGGCGGGCGAGCTGGACATGGCCCGGGAGTTCGGGGTGCGGGGCTCGATCTCGAGCCTCATGGACCGCTCGGCCCAACTCGGCCTCTGCGCGGCCATCCTCGCGCTCAAGGACGCGGGCATCCCCCTGGTCCAGCACTACAAGCGGACCACCACCGGCGGATCCATCCCGACCACCTGGGGCCTGCCCGTCCCCCTCCAGGAGGAGACCGGCATCATCATGGCCACGGCCTTCCCGGGACTCGACAGCTTCATCGAGGAGATCTCCCGCTACTTCGCCTACCGGTACGCCGCCAAGCCTTGGAAGACGCTCTGGGGCATCTATGACAAGATGATCTCCCTCATCGGGGACGAGGTTGAGCGCAAGCGCCTGGCCGACTGGTACGCCGAACAGCGCGCTCTTCTCCCCGCCGGGGGGGAAGAGAACGAATACCGCTTCAGCCGCTCCTTCCTCTTCCGCGTGCTCTCCCTGGGCCATGCCCAGACCTCCCAATTCCTCAAAGCCAAGGGACCCTGCACGCAGGTCAACGCGGCGTGCGCCTCCACCACGCAGGCGGTGGGCATCGCCGAGGATTGGATCAGGCTCGGGCGCGCCAAGCGGGTCATCGTCATCGCGGCCGACGACATCACGGGCAAAAACGCCTTCCAATGGCTCGGGGTCGGCTTCCTGGCCTCCGGAGCGGCGAGCACCAAGAACATAGTCAGTGAGGCGGCCCTGCCCTTCGACCGGCGGCGCGCGGGCATGATCGTGGGCATGGGCGCGGCGGGCATGGTGCTCGAGGACGGACGGAGCGTCGAGAGCCGCGGCATGAAGCCGCTGGCCGAACTCCTGGCGGCCCAGTTCGACAACAGCGCCTACCACCTCACGCGCCTTCACACCCGGCACGTCTGCAAGACCATGGAGCGCCTCGTCTCCAAGGCGGAACTCCGCCACGGGCTCGCCCGCTCGGACATGGCCGGCAAGATGCTCTTCATGTCCCACGAAACCTACACTCCGGCCCAGGGGGGGAGCTCCCAAGCCGAAGCCGAGGCCCTCAAGGCCGTCTTCGGGGCCGACACGCCCAAGGTCGTGGTGACCAACACCAAGGGCTTCACCGGCCACTCCATGGGCGCGAGCCTCGAGGACGTCGTGGCGGTCCGGGCCATGAACCTGGGCAAACTCCCGCCCATCGCCAATTTCAAGGAGCCGGATCCGGAGTTGGCGGGCATCACGCTGAGCCAGGGCGGCGCCTACGACTGCGAGTACGCCCTGCGCCTGGGCGCGGGCTTCGGCTC
>CAYWAR010000240.1:0-4698 GCA_964455765.1 uncultured Elusimicrobia bacterium | reverse complement strand
TTGGACTGCTCCCGGTGACGCTCCAGGGCCAGGGCGAGGAGCTTGTCGACGAGGGACGGGAAGGAGAGGCCCGAGGCGGCCCAGAGGCGGGGGTACATGCTGATGGCGGTGAAGCCGGGCAGGGTGTTGACCTCGTTGAAGTAGAGCCTGCCGCTCGCGCGGTCCAGCAGGAAATCCACCCGCGCCAGGCCGTGACAGCCCAGGGTCTTGAAGGCCAGCTCGGCCAAGGTCCGCGCTCTGCGCGCCAGCGCACCGGGGATGCGCGCGGGGACGATGAGTTCCGCCCCGTTGGGATCGAGGTATTTGGCCTCATAGGAGTAGAACTCCGCGTTCGGGCGTATCTCCCCCACGGCCGAGGCGGCCTTCGGCTCCAAGGTGGTCCCGAGAACGGCGCATTCGATTTCTCGCGCGCTCACCCCCTGCTCGACCAGCACGGTGCTGTCGAAGCGGAAGGCCTTGCGCACCGAACCGGCGAGCTCCGAGGCGCGCTTGACCTTATAGACTCCCACCGACGAGCCGAGGCGCGCGGGCTTGACGAAGACGGGCAATCTGAGCCTTCGGGCCGCCCCCAGGTCCCGGGCGGAGTCCAAGACGGCATACGGCAGAAGGGGAAGCCCCGCTTGGGCGGCCAGACGCTTGGTGAGGACCTTGTCCATGCCGACGCTGGAGCCCAGCACTCCCGACCCCACGTAGGGGAGGCCGGCCATCTCCAGGAGCCCTTGGATGGTCCCGTCCTCGCCGAAGGGGCCGTGCAGGACGGGGAAGGCCGCCGCGGGGAAGAAGCGCCGCCCCCCCTCCACGACAAGGGCCGGGCGCGGGCCGGGCTCCAGGCGCGCAGGGGTCCGGGAGAAGGGGAAGCGCGCGGGCTCGGGATGGCGCGCGAAAGCCCCGGGATCGCCCTGATAGCGCCAGCTCCCGTCCGGTGCGATCCGGACCAGCAGCGCGCGGCCCGGTCCCATGTTGCGCAGGACCGCGGAGGCGGACACGCAGGAGACCTCCCTCTCCGCCGACCTTCCTCCGAATAGGACCAGGACCTTGCCGGCCACGCTCAGTACACTCCCCGAGCCTGATACCAGGGAGAGCCCCCCATCATCGGGTGCGTGCAGTCCACGAACACGATGACGCGCTCCTCGTTGCGCACGAAGCCCCAGCCGCCGGTGTCCTTGAGACGGGCGCCGTTGACCTGGCCGTCCATGATGAGGTCCGCCGGATAGTAGCGGACGCCGCCGTTCTCCTTGTGGCGGCGGATCCCCGTCTCCACCTCCGGAATCTCGGCGAGGTATTTCGGGACCATGTCCTCGAGCCTCTTGGGGACGCGCCCCTCGGCCTGGATGAAGTCGTTGAGGCTCCGCTCCAGCGCCGCCAGACGCGAGAGCGTGCGGCTCTCCAGGCTCATCCGCTCCGAGCGCTCGATGTCGTCGGAGGAATCCCCCCCGAAGGTCTCGGTTTTAAGCGACGCGCAGCCGGAGACGGCCAGAAAAACGAACAAAAGGAAAAAAGGAAGATATCTCATAAAACATGCCCCCTTGCAACGCGCATCCCTCCCCGTGGGGGAGAGACGCGGACACGCCCCCTTGCAACGCGCGTCCCTCCCCGTGGGGGAGAGACGCGGACACGCCCCCTCACAACGCGCATCTCTCCCCGCGGGGGAGAGATGCGATGGTGCCGCCGCCCAGCATCTCATCCCCTCGGTAAAAGACGGCGGCCTGGCCGGGGGCCACGGCGCGCTGAGGCTCGGCGAGCGTCACGCGCACCCGGCCCTCTCCCAGGTTCTCCCAACGGGCCGGGCACAGGCGGCCGCGGTGGCGGATGCGGACCTGGAGCTCGTGCCCCTGCGGCTCTCCCCGGGTCCAGCGGAGATCCGCGACCTCGAACTCACCGCGACGCGTCCGCTCCTCGGGACCTACGATCAAGGTGTTGGTCGCCCCGTCGAGCTCCGAGACGTACCAGGGGCCCCCGGCCAGGCCGAGCCCCTTGCGCTGGCCGATGGTGAATCCGGCGAGGCCCTTGTGCTCGCCGAGCAAGCGTCCCTCGTCGTCGCGGATCGCCCCGGTCTTCCCGGCCCCCGAAGGCCGGCCTCCCCGATCGCGCAGGAACGCCCCATGGTCCCGGCCCGGGATGAAGCAGACATCCATGCTCTCCGGCTTATCCGCGGTGCACAGGCCCAGAGACCTGGCCCGGGCGCGGACCTCGTCCTTGCGCATGGCCCCGACGGGGAAGAGCAGATGCGGGAGCTCCTCCTGCGTGAGGCCGCTGAGGAAGTAGCTCTGGTCCTTCTCCTCGTCGACTCCCCGGAGCAGACGGAACGGGAACCGGGCGCGAGCGTCTCCGGTTCTCTCGACGCGGGCGTAATGACCCGTGGCCACCCCGGCCGCCCCCCAGGCGCGCGCCAGGCGGAGCAGGACCCCGAACTTCACCTTGCGGTTGCATTCCACGCAGGGGTTGGGGGTGCGCAGGCTCAGGTACTCGGAGACGAAAGGCCCCACGACCGCGCGCTCGAAGATCTCCTCGAAATCGAGCACGTAATGGGAGATGCCGATGCGGCCCGCGGCGCGGCGCGCGTCGTCGATGTCCCGCGGGGAGCCGCAGCAGCCGAAGCCGGTGGGCGGGCCGGAGGCGAGCTTGAGCGTCACTCCCACGGCCTCATGCCCCGCCTCGGAGACCAAGGCGGCCGCGACCGAGGAATCCACGCCTCCGCTCATGGCGACCACCACGCGCTTCATCGCGCGGCTTTCCTCAGCCTCTCGACGACGCCCGGCAGGGCGCCCAGCAGGCGCTCGACTTCCTCGCGCGTGCTGCCCCAACCGAGGGAAAGCCGCAAGGCCCCCCCGGCCAGCTCGGGCGGGATCCCCATGGCGGAGAGCACATGAGAGGACTTCGTCTGGCCCGCGGCGCAGGCCGGGCCGCTGGAGGCGCAGAATCCCTCCAGGTCCAGGGCGACCACGAGCTCGTGGCCGCGCACTCCCTCGAAGCAGAAATGGCAGGTGCCCGGCAGACGCTCGCCCGAGTCCACGCTCGGATGGGCTCCCGGGATGGCCTGCAGGCCCTCGTCGAGCCGGTCGCGCAGGGCCCGCAGGGAGGCGGAACGCTCCCCGAGCTCGCGCGCGGCGAGTTCCGCGGCCGCCCCCAGAGCCACGATGGAAGCCGCGTTCTCCGTGCCCCCCCTCCGGTTCTTCTCCTGATGTCCCGTGATGAGCGGGGAGAGCTTGACGCCGGAGCGCACCCATAGCGCTCCCACGCCCTTGGGAGCGTTGAATTTGTGTCCGGAGAGGGAGAGCAGGTCCGCCGCCGAGCTCGAGACGCTCAGCGGGAGCTTACCGGCCGATTGGACGGCGTCGGTGTGGAAGAGCACCCCCTTCCCGCGGCAGAGGCGGGCGACCTCCTCCACGGGCTGGACCGCGCCCGTCTCGTTGTTGGCGTGCATGATCGAGACCACGGCCGTCTCCGGACGCAGGGCTCCCTCGATCTCCTCCGGCCGGACCCGCCCGCGGGCGTCGACGCCCACGACGCTCACGGAGAACCCGCGCGCCTCGAGGCGGGCGAAAAGCTCCCGGATGGAATCATGCTCCACGGCGGAAGTCACCGCGTGCGACACGCTTGCCGCTTCCCCCGCGCGGGAAGAGCGGGCGCGGGCGGCTTCCAGGGCCCCCTGCACCGCGAAGACGTTGGCTTCGGAGCCGCAGGAGGTGAACACCACCTCGGAGGGGTCCTTGGCGCCGAGCAGGCGGGCGACCCGCTCGCGGGCCTCCTCCACCGCGTGGCGGACCTTCTGCCCCGGACCGTGCACGCTGTTGGGGTTGGCGAAATGCTCCCGCAGGAAAGGGAGCATGGCGTCGAGGACCTCGGGGCGGATGGGGGTCGTGGAGTTGTGGTCGAGGTAGGCGGGCAGGGCGGGGCTCACGGCTTGAAGCCGAAATCCTTGAACATGTCCTCCTCTCCCTTGGAGGCGGCCGGCTTCTCCTCTTCGCCCGCCTTCACGCCGGGGAGGTCCCCCCGCTTGGGCGGCTTGTCGCTGCGCACCGGGCGCACGACGATCTTGCGCGTCCCTTCGGGGAAGATGAGCGTCCCCGTCTTCTGGTCGAAGTAGAGCCGGAACTGGGATTCCTTCATCTGCGGCTCGTACGCCTTCCCGAGATTGGTCTTCTCCTGCTCCCAGCCCGGGTTGTAGACGAGCTTCCCCCGGATGTCGATCTTGTTCTTGATGACCGGCAGGCTGAAGCGGATGCGGTAGACCCCGTTGGAATCGCTCACTCCCGCGTCGAAAGAGGAGGTCTGGAAGGCGGCCTGGCTCTTCTCCACGAATTTCTCCTCGCCCTCCGCCACGGCACGCACCACCACGCCTTGGATGGGGTTGTCCTCGTAATCGGTCACCAGGCCCTGGATGTAGCCTTCCAGGAAAAGGGATTTCTGCGGCATGGAGACGAAGAGCATCTCCTTGGAGCCGGTCAGACGGTCGGTGACGGCCACCTGCACCACGCGGCCCTCGGCGAAATCCTGGAGCACGACCTTCTTGTTCCCCCGCCCCACGGACACCGAGGCGCAGCCCGACCCGCAGGCCAAGAGGGCAATCGCCGAGAGGCCGATGAGCCCTCTTGGCGTGCGCTCGTTTCCAGGGGACTTCCTCATCGTGTCTCCTCCGCCTCAGGCTGCGTCGCCGCAACCCCCTCCGCCGGAGGCGGCGTTTCCTGCTCCGCCGCT
>CAYWAR010000239.1:0-4701 GCA_964455765.1 uncultured Elusimicrobia bacterium | reverse complement strand
CTTGGAGGGCGGAATTGATCGAGACCATGCGCTCGTTCCGGGCGATGATGAAGGGATCGTTGACGTAGTCGCTGGGGTGGAAGGAGAAGGCGGGGTTGCGGTCCACCGCGGAGTAAAGGGCGCTCGAGCCCATGCAGAAGGAGGCCGTGATCTTCCCTTTGTGCAGGGATTTCTTGCGCCCCGTCAGGACGCCCGCTTTCCAGAGGTCGAGGACGCCGTCGGAGATCATCTCCGAGTGCACGCCGAGATTGCGCTTGGCCGAGAGCGCGGCCAGGATCGCGTCCGGGATGGCTCCGATGCCGACCTGGAGGGTCGAGCCGTCCGAGACCAGGCGGGCGACGAAGCGGCCGATCCACAAGGACTCCGCGGTCGGCTCCTCGCGGGGGAGCTCCGGCAGGGGCTCGGAGCATTCCACCAGGGCGTCGAGCTCGTCTGGGCGCAGGCGCGTGTCCCCCTCCGTCCAGGGCATGCGCGCGTTGACCTGGGCCGCCACGAAGCCCGAGGTCTCCACCGCGGCCTTGAGGATGTCGACGGACACCCCCAGGGAATAGAGTCCGTTCCTGGGGGGGCTCACGGTGATGAGGGCGGCGTCCACCGGGAGGCGGCCGGAGCGGAGCAGGCCCGGGACCTCGGAGAGGAAGCAGGGGGTGTAGTCGGCCAAGCCCGCCTTCACGGCCTGGCGGACGTTGGGGCCGATGAACAGCGCGTTGTGGCGCAAGCGCCCTCGGTAGGAGGGTTCCGCGTAGGGCGCGATGCCGAGGGTGAGCAGGTGGAGAATCTCGGTGTCGGCCAGCTGTTCCCCGCGCCGGGCGAGGGCGGAGACCAGGCATTGGGGCTCGGAGGCGCCGGAGCCCACCAGCACGTGCTGGCCGCTGCGGATGGAGGATACGGCGTCGTCGGGGCCTACAGAGGGAGGAACGGCGGGAGCAGGCATATGTTCATCCCAGGAGTTTTCGCCTGCATTCGTTGATGGTGCGCCGCGAGACCGAGATGCCGGTCTCGTTGGCGAGCCTGCGCATGAGGTTGTCGTCGGTCATCTTCCCGGCTACGGCCCCGGTCTCGAACCAATGGGAGAGCACCGAGAGGACCACGGCCCTCTGCCCGCAGAGCAGGGCCTTGAGGGGGATCTCCTCCCCCCAGGGGAGCTCGACGGAACGGCGTCCGACCGCCCGGCTGACCGTGCTGGGGGCCACCCCGATGCGGCGGGCCAGCTCCCTCAGGGACAGGGGCCTGCGGCGGAAACCGTGGCGGCAGCGCAGGTAGACCGATTGCGTGGATACGATCCTTGAGAGGATCTGGAATAGGGTGTCCTGGCGCATGTTCAAGAGCTCGACGGTGTTGAGGAGCCGGCGCAGGCGCTTGCGCTCCTCGGAGCCGAGGTCTTTCTTGTTCTTCCACTCCTCGAGCTTCTGGTAATCGACCTCGTAGCGTCCCCGGGCCCAATGGGGGGCGAGGAACTGGAAGTACAGGTTATCCTCGTCCCGGGGGTCCTTTTCGATGCGCGCGATGCAGTGGTAATGGATGCCGGCGGATTCGGAGGTCGGCGTCGGCCGGAAGAACTCGGAGCGCGACCCCACCTCCAGCACCAAGTCCAGGATGCGCCGGCCCTCTTCCTCGCTGATCCCCAATTGTTCGCAGATCTCGGGGAGGGGCCGTCCCTCTTCTCCATAAAGGAAGTAGCGCTCGAAATCGCCCTGCCCGATGCGGCGTATCAGGGAGATGAGGGCCGTCTGTTTCTCGACGATGTCTTGGATGTCCCCGGATTCGGCTCCGGAGGCTATGGATTCCTTGAGCTCGTAGAAACCCGGGTGAAGGCGGGAGGCCGGCCAGCGCCGGCGGGTCAGAACGGGCCTGTCTCCGCGGCTTCCGGTGAGCAGCTGCTTGAAGAGGGGATCGGACTCCAATTCCCCGACCTCGTGCCCGACCTCGGGCTCGGTCATGGCGATCCATTTCACGGCCGTCAGCCGGCCTTGAAGAGCCACTGTGGTGCGCATCCCCTGCGCGACGGCGAGTTTCGGTTGGGCGGTCATTAGTGTTGCTCTATTTTATGCAACGAATATGCCACAAGTCAAGTTAAAAATTAATGGAACATTGCTTGTTCCATTTTGGCACAGTATGCTAAAGTATTGATAAGGAACTGTTTGATGAAACGACAATACGCCCCGACAACGAGCGTCCCCCCGTGGGGGGGACGCTGACATGAAGGCTAAAGACCTCGAGATCAAGAAGCTCCTCCGCTTCATCCCCTCGGAAGGGCTGATCAAGCTCGCGGACTCACGGGTGCTCCTCGTGGAGACCGCTTCCTTGGGCGTCCTGAGGAAGGCCGTCATCGACGCCGTGGGCCAGGACATGGCGCGCCGCATCTTCTTCCGCTTCGGATTCTCCTGCGGCCGCGACGACGCGGCGGATTCGCGCTCCCGCCACCGCTGGGACTCCGACAAGGAGTGGCTCCTCGCCGGGCCGCGCCTGCACGCGCTCATGGGGCATGTCGCGGTGGAGCCGTTGGCCCTCAAATTGGAGAAGGGGGAGGGGGCGGGCTTTCGCATGGCGGCCCGTTGGACCAACTCCTACGAGGCGCACGAGCATTGGCGCTTCTTCGGGGTGTCCTCGGAACCCGTCTGCTGGTCGCTCTCCGGCTACGCGGCGGGCTGGGCCACGACTTTCCTGGGGCGGACGGTGCTCTGCCTGGAATCGGTCTGCGCCGGGATGGGCCACGATTATTGCCTGCCGGAACTGCGCCCGGCGGAGGACTGGGGCCCGGAGGTCGAGGGCCTCTTGGCCGACCTCTCCGACGTGGAGCGCATACAGCCCAAGAGCCTGCTCGAGCGCGAGGCCGGGAAAGCCCGCGAGAGCGAGCAGAAGTACCGCCAGCTCTTCGACTCCGCGGCGGACATGATATTCCTGCGCGAGCCGGAACTGGGCGTCTTGGTCGACGTCAATCCCCGGGCCGCCCTGCAGTTGGGCTACGAAAGGGAGGAGCTCCTTTCGCGCAACTATTTCGACCTTCTGGCCGGCGCCGAGGAGGTGACGGAGACGCGGCGCATGTTCGCCCAGGCGCTGGAGGGAGGGCCCGCGACCCGGGTGTCCGTGTTCCGCCGCAAGGACGGCCAGATCCTGGAGGCGGAGGTGCGCAACACGCCGATGCGGGTGGGCGACCGGACGCTCATCCTGGGCATCGCGCGCGACCTGACCGCCCAGCGCCTGCTCGAGCGCAGGGCCCTCGCCTTCTACCAGGCCTTCTTGAATTCCAACGATTTCATGTTCCACACCGACCGCAACGGGGTCATCCAGGACGTCAACGACGCCTTCGTCCGCCGCTTCGGCTACAGCCGCGAGGAGGCCATCGGCCGCTCGCCGAGGCTGGTCCGGTCCCGGCATTCCGACCAGAGGCTCTATGAGGGTCTCTGGAGGGACATCCAGGACCCTTCCCGGGGATTTTGGCGGGGCCGCATCATCAACCGGACCAAGTCCGGGGAAGAGGTTCCCGTCCTGCTCTCCATCACCACGGTGCGCGACGCGCGCGGAGAGATCGTGGGCTTCGTCTCCAGCGCGGTGGATATCTCGGAGGTCGAGGAGCTCCACCAGCGCCTGACGCGCAGCGAGTCGCTGGCCGCGGTGGGTTCCATGGCCGCGGTGGTCGCCCACGAGATACGCAACCCCTTGGGCTCCATCGTGACGGCCGCCTCCTCCCTGACCCGCGAGGACGTCTCCCGGGAGGAGAGGGGCACTCTCCTCTCCGTGCTCCGCAAGGAGAGCCTGCGCCTGAGCGAGACCCTGCGCCATTTCCTCCAGTACGCCAGGCCCAGGGAACCCAAGCTCGAGAAGGCGGACCTCAACGAGACCGTGCGCGAGGTGCTGAGCATGGTCAAGTCCGACCCCCAGGTGCTCGGCGCCATCAAGGTGGGCGAACGCTTCGACGCCGGGCTCTCCCCCTTCCCTTTCGACGCCGACCAGCTCCGGCAGGTGATCTGGAACGTGGTGCTCAACGCCCTGCAGGCCATGGGCGGGCGCGGCCGGCTGGAGGTGAGCACCGAGTCCCCCCGCTCCCCGGAGGAGGCGGAGGCCAGGTCCCTCTCCGGCTCCGGGCCCCAGCCCATGGCCGCGGTGCACGTCCAGGACGACGGCCCCGGGATAGAGCGCGAGGCCCTCTCCAGGATATTCCAGCCTTTCCATACCACCAAGAGGCAGGGCACCGGCCTGGGGCTGCCCATCGCCGAGCGCATCGTGCTGGCGCACGGCGGGCGCATCTTAGTCGACAGCCTGCCTGGGAAAGGGGCCCGTTTCTCCATACTCCTGCCCACCGCGCGCCGCGATCCTGGAGAAAGAGGTGCCTGATGACCCATGATAGATCCGCCGCTTCCCCGGAGGAGGGCCAGGCGCGCGAGGGGCATCCACCCATCGGCGTGCTCCTCGTCGAGGACGATTCCTCCTTGAGGACTCTGCTCGGCTTCGAGCTCAAGCGGCTGGGCCACGAGGTCGTCTCCGTCAGCGGCGGGCAGGAGGCGTTGGAGGCCATGCGGGGGAGGGCCTTCGACTTGGTGGTCACGGACATCAAGATGGACAAGGTGGACGGCTTCGCGGTGCTCGAGGCCGCGCGCCGCCTCCTCCCCGAGGCGCAGGTCATCGTCATCACCGGGCACGGCTCCGTCGATTCGGCCGTGCGCGCCATGAAGGGGGGGGCCTTCGACTACATGACCAAGC
>CAYWAR010000238.1:0-4703 GCA_964455765.1 uncultured Elusimicrobia bacterium | reverse complement strand
GCGAACCGGGCCCAAGGGCAGACGGTTTGGCAGGCGGCGCACCCGAAGGCCAAAGCCCCGACCCCGGGGCGGAAACTCTCCGGGATGGGCGAAGCGCGGTGCTCCACGGTGAAATACGCGACGCAACGGGAGGCGTCCAGGACGCGGGGCTCGGGGAAGGCCTGCGTGGGACAGGCGCGCAGGCAGCGGTCGCAGGAGCCGCAGTGGTCCCGGGCGGGGGCGTCATAGGCGAGGTCGCGGTCCACGGCCATCCCGGAGATCAGGAACATGGAGCCCAACCGCCGCGAGAGTATCAAGGTGTTCTTCCCCACCCAGCCGAGGCCCGCTTGCCGCGCGTAGAGCCGCTCCAAGACCGGGCTGGTGTCCACGAAGAGCCTGCCTGCGGCCCCAGGCGAGGCCTCCCGGCAGAACCAGTACAACAGCTCCTTCATGAGCGAACGCAGGCGCGGGTGGTAGTCCGGGGCGCGAGCGTAGGCGGCGATGCGTCCCTCTTCCGGAGCGGCCGCGGAGGTCGGCTCTCCATAACTCCACGCGCACAGCACCACGGACCGGGCTTGGGGGAACCAGCGGCGGATGTCGGTGCGCGTGTCGGGGGAACGGGCCATGTAGCCCATGCCCGCGTGCATCCCCTTCTCCAACCAGCGCAGATACGCCTCGGGCCCGCCGGGCCCCTCGGGGAACAGGGCCGCGGGCGCGACGCCGAGGGCATCCGCCCCCAGGGAACGGGCCTTCTCCCTCAGGGCGCGGGTCAGGTGTTCGACGGAGGGATCGACGGCGCTCAGAGGGCGGGTTCCGTCTTGAGTATCTTGAATTTCCGGGCTCCGGCCGGAAGGGGGACGGTGACTTCCTCTCCGACTTTGTGGCCCAGGATGCCTTGGGCGAGGGGGGCGAAGATGGAGATGCGCCCGGAGGAGGGATTGGACTCCTCCTGGCCGACCAGGGTCCATTCCATCTCCTCGTTCTCCTCCTTGTCGAGGAGCGTCACCTTGACCCCGATCTGCACCATCCCGTCCTTGATCTGGATGTTGTCGATGAGCTGGGCGCTGGCGAGCTTGGTCTCGATGATCTGGATGCGGTTCATCAGCTCCGCGAGCCTGTCCTTGGCGGTGTGGTACTCCGCGTTCTCCCGCAGGTCGCCTTTCTCCCGGGCCTCCGCGATCTCCTGGGAGAGCCCCGGCTTGCGCTTCTTGAGCTCCTCTAAGTCCTTGATGAGCTTCTCATGGCCGGCGCGCGTCATGTATTCCGTCATCGATCACCTCGAAAACACCCGTACCCCCCGCCAGAACGCGTTTCCTAGACCGGCCGGCACAAGAGTCCGATGGGAAAACCGCAACCAGGGCTTTCTTGTCCGCCGGTCCGAATCCGGCGGTCGGGGGGGTGTCTCTCGCGCCTAGGACTCCCGAAAATAACGACCCCCCCGTAAGGGGGGTAGGGATAGTATAGCAGACCTATCCCCGGCGTCAAGAGGATTAAAGTCTCATCTTCGCCAATTCGGCCAGGACGCGGCGGAGGACTTCTTCCACGGAGAACCTCCGTCCGGCCAGGTCTCGGAGGCTGGCCGCGTGGGGGAGGGAGCTCGGAATGCGGTTGTTGACGTTGATCCCGATGCCCGCCGCCAGCCAATGGACGCTCTTGGAGTCGCCCGCGGCTTCCAGGAGTATGCCGCACACCTTGCGGTAGGGAAGCCCGGTCCCCGATGAGGCGAGGACGTCGTTGGGGGGCTTGATGCAGGTCTTGAGGCCGGTGCAGCGTGCGATGGCCCTGGAGCAGGCCTTGGCGAACAAGCGGCTGAGCCCAGCCAGGCGCGCGGGAGCGACCTTGGGCCTGAAGATGAGCGAGAAATAAAGGCCGCCCCTAGGTGAGGACCAGCGTCTTTCCATGCGTCCCCGGCCCCGCGTCTGCTGGTCGGCCCACACCAAGGTCCGGTGCTCGGCCCCCTCCTCGGCGAGTTTCCGGGCGATGGATTGGGTCGAGGAGGCGGACTTAAGATGCAGGAGGACGCGGACACCGGGCAGAGCGGGCGTCATAGCGTTTCTATTTCTAGACTGATGTCGAGGGCGGGAGCGGAATGGGTGAGGCGCCCCACGGAGATCCGGTCCGGGCCCAGGCGGGCGAGGCGGCGCACGGATGGGAGGTCGACTCCTCCGGAGACCTCGATACGGACGGCGGGAGAGGAGCGGCGAAGGAAGCCGATCTCCGCCTTCAGGCGGGAGGGGGGCATGTTGTCGAGCAGGATGACGTCCGCGCCGAGCCTCAGGGCCAGGAGCGCTTCCCGATGGGTCTTCGCCTCGACGAGCAGGCTGATGCGCGGATGGGAGCGCCGGAAACGGGCTATTAGAGAACGGAACTTCATCAAAGAAGAGGCTGAAGACAACGCACCTTGCCGCATCCATGCGGCAAGGTGGTTGTCTTTGAGCATCACCATGTCATGGAGCCCCATGCGGTGGTTGAGGCCGCCCCCGCAGCGCACGGCGTATTTCTCCAGGCCGCGCCAGCCCGGCGTGGTCTTGCGGGTGTCGTAGACGCGCGCACGCGTGCCGCGGACCCGCCGGACGAAGGCGCGCGTCAGCGTCGCCACCCCGGAGAGCCTCTGCAGGAAGTTGAGGGCCGTGCGCTCCGCGGTAAGGATCTCCCGCCCGCCTTCGACGCGGCCGATGATCGTCCCGGGCCGGAGCGTGCCTCCGTCTTTGACGAGCCAGCGCAGGCGGGCGCCGGGGGCCAGGAGGCGGAACACCTCGGAGGCGGCCGCCGTGCCGCAAAGCACTCCCCCGCGGCGGGCGATGAAGCGTCCGCGCAGGCGCAGGCCTTTGGGGAGGAAGCGGTCGGTGGAAAGGTCTCGGGGCAGGGCGGACCGGGGATTTCTGGGGAGAGCGGAGAGGCCCAGGTCCTCGGCGACGGCCAGGCGGATGAGCGAACGGGCGGCTGGGTCGAGCGTCATGATCTCCTCTTTGGGCGAGCGCCCGCCGTCGCCTTGGCGCGGCCGCGGCTTGGAACGGACATCTCTTTGAGCTCGAATATCTGGTCGCGCAGGAGCGCGGCCAGCTCGAAGTCGAGGTTGTCGGCGGCCTCCCGCATCTGGCGCTCCAGGGTCTCGACGAGACGGGGAACGCCGCGCGGGGTCAGGGGCCGGGCCGCCGAGGCCTCGCGCAAGAGCTTGAGGCCCTCGCGCTTGGCGCGCGACTGGAACTCATCCAATTCGGAGATGGCCTTGAGCACGGTCTTGGGGGTGATCTTATGCGCGCGGTTGTGCTCGGCTTGTCTGGCGCGGCGGCGCTCCATCTCCGAGAGGGCGCGCCGCATGGAGCCGGTGACCTTGTCCGCGTAGAGCACCACCTCTCCGCCCGCGTTGCGGGCCGCGCGCCCGGCGATCTGGATGAGCGTGGTCTCGCTGCGCAAAAAGCCCTCGTTGTCTGCCTCCAAGATGGCCACCAGGGAGACCTCGGGGAGGTCGAGGCCCTCCCGGAGCAGGTTGATGCCCACCAAGACGTCGAACTCGCCTTGGCGCAGTTCCTTGAGTATCTCGATGCGCGTGAGGGCGTCGATGTCCGAGTGGAGGTAGCGCACCCGCAGGCCTTTCCCGGCCAGATATTCGCAGAGGTCCTCGGAGGTGCGCTTGGTCAGGGTGAGCACCAGGGAGCGTTCCTTGCGCCTGGCCCGCTCGGTGACCAGGCCGATGAGATGCGGGATCTGCCCCTCGGTGGGGTGGACCTCCACGGGAGGGTCGACTAAGCCGGTGGGGCGGATGACCTGCTCCACGAAAGTCCCTCCGGCGGCCTTGAGCTCATAGGGGCCGGGCGTGGCCGAGACATGGATCCTCTGCCGGGCGACGGCCTCGAATTCCGGAAAGCGCAGGGGACGGTTGTCTAGGGCCGAGGGCAGACGGAAGCCGAAGTCCACCAGGGTCTGCTTGCGGGAGCGGTCCCCTTCGTACATGCCGCGCACCTGGGGGACGCTGACATGGGACTCGTCGATGACCAGCAGGGCGTCCTTTGGGAGAAAATCGAGGAGGCAGTAAGGCCGCGCGCCTGGGGGTCGGCCGGTCAAATGCTGCGAGTAGTTCTCCACCCCGTTGCAGAACCCCAATTCCTTGAGCATCTCCATGTCGTAGCGCGTGCGCTGTTCCAGGCGTTGGGCTTCCAGGAGCTTGCCCTTGTCCTTGAGCTCGCCTAGGCGATCTCGGAGCTCGGCCTCGATGGTCTTGAGGGCGTTCTCGATCTCGGGCCGGGTGGACACGAAATGCGTGGCCGGATAGACCAGGAAATCCTCCAGCCGCCCGAGCCGCTCCCCGGTCAGGGGCCGGAGCCTCTCCAAGGCCGCGATGCGCCCCTCCTCCAGGCTCACCCGGACCGCGATGTCCTCATAGGCGGGATGGATGTCCACCAGCCCGCCCTTGACCCGGAACTTTCCCGGGGAGAACTCCGTCTCGTTGCGCTCATAGTGGCTGTCGACGAGCCGGGTCAGCAGGTCCGAGCGGGTGAGCGGGTCCCCCGTCTTGAGGCGGATGCAGAGCTCCTGGTAATTGTCCGGCGATCCGATGTTGTAGATGCAGGAGACCGAGGCCACCACCACCACGTCGCGCCGGGAGAGCAGGGAGCTGGTGGCTTTCAGGCGCATCTTCTCGATGTGTTCGTTGATGGAGGCGTCCTTTTCGATGTAGGTGTCGGTGGAGGGGACATAGGCCTCGGGCTGGTAGTAGTCGTAAT
>CAYWAR010000237.1:0-4713 GCA_964455765.1 uncultured Elusimicrobia bacterium | reverse complement strand
GTTTTCCGCGGGGGCCGGGGCCCCCGCCGCCTCGGCCCCTTCCGCGCAGGGGGCCGCGCGCAAGGCCGGCCCGCCCCTCCATAGCTCCGGCCGCCTCTCCATCGGCCGGATCAAGCATCCGAACTTCGAGACCCAGAAGGCGGAATTGGCTTGGGACCTGCGCGGCCTTTCCAAGGACCTCTCCGGGCTCGAGGGCTGGGTGAAGCTGAAGACCGGGGAGGGACGCTTCGAGAACCTGGGTCTGCTCGCCTCGGAGAACCCCCTGCTCAAGACCGCGCTGCTTCCCTTCCTGATCCTCCAGAAGATCTCCGGCTTGGTGAAGATTCCGCTCTTCCCCGCCTTCGACCGGGTCGCGTTCCGGGAGATCACCGGCGACTATGCCTTTCAGCAGGGCGTGATGGCGGTCAAGGAATCCCACCTCGACGGCTCCGAGGCCTTCGTGGCGGTCACGGGGACCGCCGACTTGCCCAAAGACGAGCTGGACCTTCGGCTCTCGACGAAGCTCGGCACTCAAGTCGGTCTCAAGCTTTCCGGTCCGGTCGGCATCACCGTGAAGGGAAGCCTTTCGGATCCCAAGGCGAGCGTGGACCCTCTCTCGATCATCAAACAGCCCGGAGTCGACAAGGTCATCGAGGGAGGAAAGAAGATGCTGGAGGAGGGCGGGAAGAAACTCCTCGAGGGCATCTTCAAGAAGTGATGTTTCACTCCGACCAGATCCGGCTCTTCCGCGGACTCTCGGATTCGGTCAAAGCCGGGATCCCCCCGGCCGGGGCCCTGCGCGGCCTCTGCACGGAGGGCGGGGGCGGCGACGCGCTCGAGGGACTCGCCCGGGGACTGGACGCGGGTCATCCGTTCTCCGTGCTGATGCGGGAGCGTCCGGAAGCCTTCCCGGCCTGGCAGACGGAGATCGTGGCCGCGGCCGAGGCCGCGGGGCGGCTCGACAAGGCCTTCGACGCCCTGGCTTCCTCGCTCGAGGAGTCCCGCGCCTTCTGGCTCGCCCTGGTCCCCAAACTCATCTATCCTCTCATCCTCGTCCATTTCGCGCCGGTGGCTCTCAACATTTCGACGCTCATCCTGCGGGGACCCCTGCCCTTCCTGGGCGAAGTGCTCGGCCCTCTGCTCCCTCTCTACCTGGCCGCGGGCGCCCTGGCTTACGCGGCCAAGCAGCCGGGCTCGGGGGTCTGGCTGCGCAGGCTCCCCTTGGCTTCCGGCTGGCTCAAGTCCCGCTTCTGCTCCTTCCTCTCCCTCCTGATCCGCGCGGGGATATCCCCGTCAAGAGCCTTGGAATTGGCGGCCATGGCGGCAGGCATGCCCGAAGACGAGGCGCGCCTGAGGGCCGCGGTGCGCAAAGCCGAGACCGGCGAGCCTTTCCTGGAGAGCCTGCGCGTCTTGGAGCTCTTCCGCGGCGGCGAGCTGGACTCCCTGAGGGCCGGGGAGACGGCGGGCAAGCTCGATGAACAGCTCTCCCTGCTCGCGCGCATGTCCGATCAGAGGAACCAGGCCGTGCTCCAAGCCGCCCTCGCCGCCGTCCCTCCGGTGATCTTCATCTTCGTGGGACTCGCGATCGCCTGGGGCATTCTCGGCTTCTACGGGAACCTCTCCTCCGGCCTGGGCTCGGCCGGATTCTGACCCGGGCCGCTTCCGGCGCCGCGTAGAAATGCTAAAATCGCCGACCGTGAAAAGAGGCCTTGTCCCAGGCAAAATACCGTTTTTATTGCTCGCGTTCCTCGCCGCGTCGGCTTCCGGCTGCGGCCTGCGCACCCTCGCGGTCCGCAGCACCGCCGGCCTCATCGAAGCCGGGACGCCCTCCTTCCATCGGGAGGCGGACCTCGACCTCGCCCGCGAGGCGCTCCCGTCCCAACTCAAGCTCCTGGAATCCCTGCTGGAGAGCGACCCGGCCAATCCCGCCCTGCTCAAGTCGCTCTCCGAGGGGTTCACCGCCTATGCCTTCCTCTTCGTCGAAGAGGAGCGTCCGGAGCGGGCGCGCGAGCTCTACCGCCGCGCCCTGGACTACTCCCTGCGCCTGGCCGGACTCGACCCCGCGCTGGCCTCCCTGCGGACCATGACCCCCGACGCTCTCGACGCGGCCCTGAGCCGGACCACCCGCCGGAGCGTCCCCGGCCTCTATTGGTCCGCCTACGCGTGGTCCGCCTGGGCGAACCTTGCCAAGGACGATCCGGAAGCCCTCCTCGGCCTCCCCAAGGCCGCGCGCCTGATGAAGCGGGTGCTGGACCTCGACCCGGATTTCCAGTTCGGCGGAGCGGACCTCTGGTTCGGCGTCTACTACTCGGCCCGCCCCCAGATCGCGGGGGGGGACCCGGCCAAGTCGCGCGCTCATTTCGAGTCCTCCCTCGGGCGCAGCGGGGGGGGCTTCCTGCTCGCCAAGACCCTGTTCGCCGAATGGTACGCGGTCGCCGCCCTAGACGAGGAGCTCTTCCGCCGCCTCAACTCGGAGGTCCTGGCCGCCGCTGCCGACGCGCTCCCCCAAGCGCGCCTAGCCAATGAAGCCGCCAAACGCCGATCCAAGAGACTGTTAGGGAACATCCATGAATTGTTCTAGGCCGGATCGAGGCAGCCCCGCCGGTCCGTTTTCTGTTCGAGCCGGCGGACCGTTCTCCGATAGAAGCGGCGGGAGGAATCCGAAGGCGGGCCGAAGCCCTTGCGCCGGGGCGTGCCGGAATCCCGAGCGCGCCCTGCCGCGAGGGATGAGGCCCGAGCGGCGTCCCCGCGTCACGGGGACGACCGCGTACCCGGAGCAAGGGCTTCGATCCCGCCTTGTCGGAAGGAACACAGCCGCCTTCTCCGTTCTTCTCGCCGTGCTTTTCTGCGGGCCGCTCCGGGCGGCCGAGATCAAGTTCGCCACGCTCGCGCCGGAAGGCACCCACGCGATGAAGACGATGCGCCTCATCGACTCCGAGCTCCGGGAGGCGACCAGCGGCGCGGTCTCGCTCAAGTTCTACGCCGGCGGGCGCCAGGGCGACGAGAAGGACGTCGTGCGCAAGATCCGCCTGGGCCAGCTCCACTCGGGCGGCTTCACGGGCGTGGGGTTAGGCGAGATCGCCCCCGAGGTGCGCATCCTCGACGCGCCCTGGCTCTTCAACGGCAGCGCGGAGATCGACCACATCTATGAGAAGTTCTCCGGCGAGTTCGAGAAGGCTTTCCAATCCCGCGGCTTCGTCTTGCTCGGCTGGAGCGAGGTGGGCTTCGTCCATGTGTTCTCCAAGACTCCGGCCCGCACCATCGCGGAAATGCGCAAGCTCAAGATCTGGGTCTGGGAGGGGGACCCCATCGCCGAATCCGCCTACAAGGCCCTGGGCATCCACCCCATCCCGCTCTCGGTCACGGACGTGAACACCTCCCTGCAGACCGGGCTCATCGACTCGGTCTATTCCGCGCCGCTCTACGCCATCGCCCTGCAGTGGCACGAGAAGACCCGCTTCATCCACCAGGTGCCGGTGGCGCACGCCAGCGGCGCCGTTCTCCTCGCCAAGAAGATCTTCGACGCCCTCGCCCCCGGAGAGCGGGAGGCGCTGCTGAGGATCTCCCGCCGCCGGCTGGGCGAACTGAACCTCCAGACCCGCAAGGACAACGACGCCGCCCTGGAGACCCTCAAGAAGCAGGGCCTCGAGATCACCGCCCCCGCGTCCACGGAGGACCCCGAGGCCTTCGAGGCCGCCGGGCGCGCGGCCCGGCGCGAGCTGGTCGGCCGGCTCTACTCGGGCGATTTCCTAGCCCGGGTCGAGAAGTCGCTCTCGGAGTTCCGATCCCAGCGCAAGGGCGCCCCGGCCAAGAGCCGATGACCCGAGGACGACTGCGCCCCCTGCTCGAGAGGGCGGAAGGCGGCCTTCTCGGCGCGGAGAAAGTCCTCCTCTCGGCCCTGATCGTCTTCATGGCCTCCCTGAGCTTCCTCCAGGTGGTCCTGCGCGGGGCGTTCTCCTCGGGCTTCCTCTGGGCCGACACGCTCCTGCGCCACCTGGTGCTCTGGGTCGGCTTCCTTGGAGCCGGAGTCGCCGCCGCCCAGGACAAGCAGTTCTCCATCGACGCGGCCTCCCGGCTCCTGCCCGGAGGCCTGCGCCCGGCGGCCTCCCTGCTCGGGCACGCCTTCGCCGCCGCGGTCTGCCTCCTCCTGGGGAACGCCTCCTGGAAATTCTTCCTGGAGGAATACTCCTCCGCCGGAGTGCTCTTCACCGCCGCGGGCGTCCATGTCCCTCAATGGACGGCCGCGCTCGCGCTCCCCGCGGGCTTCGCCCTCCTCGCCCTGCACTATCTCCTGAAAGCCGCGCTGGCCTGGGGAGCTCCCTTGGAGCCCGTCCGCGCGGAGGAACGGCCGTGAGCGGGGCCCTGGCCGGGGCCTCGGCCCTCCTCCTCGCCCTACTGGGAGCGCCGGTCTTCGCGCTCCTGGGCGCCCTGGGCCTCTGGCTCTTCCATGGGGCCGGGATAGACGGCTCCGCCGTGATCGTGGAATTCAACCGGCTCGCGAGCCTGCCCGCTCTCATCGCCATCCCCCTTTTCACCTTCTCGGGCTTCCTGCTCGCCGAATCCAAGGCCCCCGTCCGTCTCCTGGCCCTGGCGCAAGCCCTGTTCGGCTGGCTCCCGGGCGGGCTCGCCGTGGTCGGGCTCGCGGCCTGCGCCGCCTTCACCGCGTTCACCGGCGCCTCGGGCGTGACCATCATCGCCTTGGGGGGACTGCTCTACCCCATGCTGATCGGCCAA
>CAYWAR010000236.1:0-4740 GCA_964455765.1 uncultured Elusimicrobia bacterium | reverse complement strand
CGCTGAAATCCCGGAGCTCGGCCTCCCAGGCGGCGGCCCGCTCCGCGCCGAGGCCGGCCACCTCGGCCGCGTTCATGCCGCAGAGCTGGGCCGAGTGGAACAGCGGCCACGCCCGCTCCTCGATGGAGGGGGGAGCGGGAGCGGGGAGCTCGGAGAGCAGCCTCGAGCGCAGCCCGGCGAGCCCGGCGGCGGGAGGGGAGGCGTAGGCGAGGGCGGCGCGGTCCAGGAGCAGATGGACGGCGAAGAACTCCGTCAAGGAGGCCGGCAGGGAGCGCGCCGGCACCCGGTCGGGCCGCCGCTCGAGCTGGCGGATCATCCCGGCCCAGCCGCGCAAGGAAAGCGCGGTCGCCTCCAGATACGCCTCGCACTCGCCGGGCGCTACACCGAGTGCGTCGAGCGAGGCGCGCAGCGAGGCCTCGGGGACGGTTGCCCGCGCCTTCTCTTCGCGCAAGAGCGCGGGAAGCCCCTCGGCCCAACGCCCGGCCCAGGACGCCCAAGGATGGGAGTAGAGGTCCAGGAAACAGGCGTAGAGCCCCCGCTCCCTGCCGGGCAGGGTCCAGTGGGCCAGCCCCTGGTCGAGGAAGGCTCCGATGAGCCGGATGAGCAAAGGATGCACCCAAGCGTCCGTATCGACGCCGCGGGCCTCCAGGAGCAGGTCCCGCAGGCGAGCGCGCGGGGGGGGATCTTGGGAGGCCGGCGCAGGGGCTTGGCGGGCGGCCGATAGGTAGGCGTCCAGGAGCGCGCGCACGCTCGCCTCCTCCGATTCCAAGTCCAGCGTCCCGACCCGGCGGGAGGAGTCCGCCGCCTCGCGCGCCTCGGAGGGGAGGTCGTCGCGGAAGCGCCGCAGGACGGGAGTCTCCCGGAGAAGCCAGGCGAGAGCATGGCCTTTCGCCTCCGGGATGCCGTGCGTGCAGACGCGGCGGCGCAATTCGAGCAGCGTGAGGCTTCCCAGCGCCGGCCGGTCGGCCCGCGCCCCCAGCTCCGAGCGCAGAGCCCGCTCCAGGTCCCGCTCGGCGATCCGGCCCCGGAGAAGCTCGGCCCGATACTCGTCCTCGGGAAGAAAGGGCTCGCAGGAGAACTTCTCCCCCGCGGCCGCCACCGCCTCCTCGAAGGGGAGCGACTCGAAGGCGTGGAGCGTGTTGTGGTGGATGAAGATGCTGATGGGGCCCTGGGCGGGGAGCAGGTGGGCGACGCGTTCGATGATCGCGCCCAACTCGGCGTCGCCGGTCCGCGCGGACGCCCGTGTCATTACTTCATCGCATCCTTGCCCGGGGCCGGAACGCCGAAGAACCGGCCCAGCCCCGCGTCGGCGACTATCTCCCGGAACTTCTTGAGCGCCGCCTCCGCGGAGACGTCCATGCTGCCGATCTCGACGCAGAAAAGGTCGCTCCGGGGATTGGCGTGGTGCAATCCGGGGAGCTTCACGAGCTTGGAGATGAGTTGGCGCCGGACCCGGATCCCGTAGATCCGAGAGGTCACCGGCCGGACCTCGGTCACTCCCGGGCAAATATCCATCGTCACCCTCCCTGATCCATCGTCCTACGCCTGCCCCAGATGGGTCAGCACCTTCTGCCCTTCCTCGCGCGTCTCGCGAAGGATCATCGCGATCGGCCGCAGCACCTGGAAGATGTTCTTGTTCCTGATGGAATAATAGACGCTGACTTTTTCCTGCCGCGACTTGAGGATCCCGGCCTGCCGCAGCACGGCCAGGTGCTTGGATAGGCTCGATTGCTCCGATCCCAGCTTCCGGACGAGCTGGCCCACCGAGCGCTCGCCTCCCTTGAGATGCTCGATGACGGCCAGCCGGGTGGGATGGGCCAGAGCCCGGAGGAAGTCGGCCTTGATCTTAAAAACCAGCTCTTCGCCCTTTATGGTATATGCCTTGAGTCTTATATGCCCGACAATTCATATTATAAACATATATCGAGCTCATGGCAAACGCACGCACGACGCACGGCTCCGGGAACCGGCTCGGACGGGCCCGCCGCCGGCCCTCAGCGCGTCGCGAAGAAGAAGGAGTAGCCCGCCAGGAGGCCGTAGGAGCTATGGTTGCCCGCGTTGAGGGTGACGTCGAAGCTTCCTCCGCCGAGGAAGAAATTCAGGCCCGCCAGGGCGCTCACCGTGGTCACCCCGTCCCCCTGCGAGGGGGAGATGCGCAGGACTTGGAAGCCCACGTTGTAGCCGAGTCCCGGCTTCCAAGGGAAGAGGGTCCGGCCCACCGCCCCATAGGAGACGGTGGTGGCCTTGGGCTCCGTGTCTAAGGAGCTGTAGCCGAGGATCAGCGCCGCATCATAGCGGTTGCGCAGGAGTGTCGAGCCCAGGCGCGCGTTGACCCCCATCATGTCCATCTCCCCGCCGGAGGCCAGCTGGCCGCCGAAGAAGCCGAAGAGCTTTCCCGCGCGGCCGGCCTCCGTGTAGGGGACCTTGTCGTCGGACCATTCCTCCACCAGTTCCGCGCGGCCGGAGCGCGAGCGCCACAAGGAGCCGCCCCCGTTCCATTGCGCTTGGATCCAGGGCTCCTCCTCCGCGGAGCGCGCCTCCTCCAAGGCGCCGCGCCAGAGCGTCAAGGCGTCCTGCATCCAGGCCTTCCTCTTTGCGCCGCCCGCCGCGGCGAACTCCCTGGTCGCGCTCACGATCAGCCTGTTCTGGGCCGAGAGCCTCGCCTTCGAGAACGCGTCCGGACTCATGCCCTCCTTGAAGTCCCCCAGAGCCCGGGTATGGGCGTCGAGCGCGGCGGCCGTTTCCCTGGCGGGAGGAGGAGGCGAGGGAGACGCCTTGGGCTCCGCCTGGGCCTCGGGGGAAGGCGTCTCCCCGGACTTTGAACTCGCCGCAGGCTCCGCGGCGAGGTCCTCGGGCTTGGGCTCCGCGGACGCCCCCTCCTCTTCTCCCGCGGCGGCTTCTTGGGCGCGGGGAGATTGGGCAGGCGTGAGAGCCGGGGGCGCCGGCGCGGCGGCCGGGAGGGGGGTTTCCAGGCCCGGTTCGGGCGCCAAAAGAGCCTGGGTCTCATCGGGAGCCTTTGGCTCGGTGACGGAGAGCTTCAGCTTTTCGCCGGCGAGGACCTCCCTATCCCCCTCGCGGATGGAGACCTGGAGAACGCAGTCCCCGGAAATGGTCTTGGGGATGCGCATTTTCCGGATGCGCAGGGTCCGGCTCTCCCCGAGCGCGAGCGCACGACGGATCGGGATGGGGCGGGTCGCCTTGAGCTTGCGCCCGGAGGCCGAGAAAAGAGAGGCCGAGACGGAGTACGCGTCCGCCTTCCAATCCTCCACCCCCTCGTTGACGAGCACGGCGCTCACGTCGAGCTTGCCCCCGGCCTCGACTTCGGGAGCACTCAAGCGGACGTCGGAAAGGGTCATCACCGCCGCGGGCTCCGGCTCGGGGGCGGGGGATTCGGCTCCGAGAACGCGCAAGGGCAGCTTGTCGCTGACAAGGATCTCTTCGCCCCCGGAAACGACCGCGACGCGGCAGAAATAGTCTCCGGAAAGGTCCGCGGGAAGGCGGATCTTGCGGATGCGCAGAGTCCGGCTCTCCCCTACGGCGAGCGCGCCCCGGATGAGGATGGGGCGCGTGCGCTTGACGGAGCGCCCCTCGGCGGAGAACATCGCCGCCGAGACGGAATAGGCGCCTTCCTGCCAGTCTTCGACGCCCTCGTTGACGAGCACCGCCTCCAGATCGAGCATGCCCCCCGCCTCCACCTGGGCGGCGCCGAGCTTGACCTCCTCCAGGCGCAAGCGCGGCGCCGTCTCCTGGGCGCGCGCGAGCGGCCCCAGAGGCGCGAGGAGGAAAAGGAGCGCCGCGGAGCGGATCATCTTCTCCGCACTCCGAAATAGAGGGTGTAGCCCAGAGATAGCGTCTTCGTGTCCTTGAGCGGACCGGAAAGGGCGATGTCCAGGAGGAGATCGATGGACCCGGAGTCGAGCACGTAGCTCACGCCCGGGGTGGGGACGAAGGCGAAATTATCGTCGGGACCCGGGGCGTATTCCATGCGCACGCCCGCCACCGCGTTGAGGGGCATCCTCACCGGAAGAGGCTTGTGGTAGCGCGCGGACACCCCGAAGTTGAGGCCATTGAAGTCGCTGTTGTCGTGGCCGCCCGTAAATCCCAGGTTCAGTCCGGCATCGACGTTGTCGGTGAAGAATCGGCCCAGACGCGCGTTGAGGTTCTGAGTGGTCTGGTTCTCGTCGTGATTGAGGTTCCCGCCGAGGAAAGCCAGGTAGCGGCCCCGCATGAACTCGTTGGCTCTGCGCGCCGAGGAGGAGGTCTCCAGGGGAGGCCGCTCCTCCAATTCCTGCGCGTGGACCTCCATCAAGGACCGGGTGTCGTCATCGAGGTCCGGGCCGCTCAGGCGGATGTCCTCCCGCGCCGCGGCGGCGGCCGTACGGTAGGCTCCGATCCTCTCCAGGGCGACGGCGTAGCCGGCCCAGCCCAGGGCCTCCTCGGGCCGCTTGCGGGTGATCTCGCCGAAACGGACCGCGGCGGCCAGATAGCGCTCGCCCTCCAGGAGGGTCCGGGCCTCCTCGAGGTCCGCCGCCGGGTCCTTTCGCACCGCTTTCGACTCCACCTTGGGCGCTTCGACCCTCTCGCCCGAAAGCCACGCGGGTTCCGGGCGCGAGAGCTCCTCGGCGGCGTCCGCGAGCCCGAGGACGCCCAGCGCCGAGGAGGCGTAATAGAGGACCTCGGGATTCTCCCAACCGAGGGCGTAGGCCCTGTCCAATTGGGCCAGGGCGGCGTCCTTGAAGC
>CAYWAR010000235.1:0-4751 GCA_964455765.1 uncultured Elusimicrobia bacterium | reverse complement strand
CAAAACGCATGCGTTTTGTCGCGAGCCGGGTCCGTTCTAAATGCAGAAGTCGTGCGAGCGCACGGTCTTGCGGCCATTGGCCTTGGCCCGCTTGACCGCCTGGTCCACGTACCAGTACACCACGCCGTTGAGCCCGTCGAGGGCGTCGCCGGCCGTGTTGCAGCCCGCCTTCTTGATCGCCGCCTTCACCTTGGACGCCACCAGCACCATCTCCGCGGTCTTCTTGGCCATGATCGGTCTCCTAGGGGTTGCGAATCTGTCCCGTCATCCGGGGCGCGTATTATTCCAATACCGCCGCCCCGCGTCAATACGGGAAAAGCTCGTCGATGGGCTTCTCCGCGACTTCTCCGAGCTTCCCCAGGCCCGGGAAGTCCACGCGGCCGCGGTTGCCCAGGATGTAGAGCGTCTTGGGCTTGTCCTTGAAGCGCCGGGCGAAGGCCTTGAACCGCTCCGGGGTGTAGGAGAGCGCTTTTTGAAAGCGCCCGGGCCTCGGGTCCCCCGGGAGGCCGAGTTCCTGCCAGGCCATCACCGCGCCGGGCACGGCGCGGAAGGTGATGGGATTGGTGCGGTAGCTCTGCTCGATGGACTTCTTGGTCTCGGCGAAGCGCGCGTCGGAGAAGGGCGGCTCGGTGAGCAGGTCGCGCAGGAGCGTGGAGGCTTCCACGGTCTTGTCCGCCTGCGTGCCCAGCCTGCCGTAGAGGCGGTTCTCATCGCCCAGGCGGTTGCCGTAGTCGTAGCCCCCGCCCGCGGAATACGCGAGGCTGCGCGCCTCGCGGATCTCCTGGAAGATCACCGCGCTCATGCCCCCGCCCATGTAATTGGCGTAATACTGGTAGTCCACGACCTGGGCCGGGTCCACCGTCCCGTCCGCGGCGAAGAGCCCGACCTGGGACTGCACCATGTCGCGGTGCGTGAAGAAGACCTCGGGCTTGCCCGGCTTGCGGTAGAGCCGGGGCGTCTTCGCCGGCGGCGCGAGAGTGGGCTTTCCCGGCTCCTCGAGGAGCTTGGCGACCTCGCCCGCGGCCCGCAGGCCGACATAGCCGGTCTTGCGCTGGAAGGCGAACACGCCGCCGATGAGCGCATGGAGCTCCGCTTCCCGCAGGCCCTTGAGCTCCGCGTCGCCCAGTTCGGAGAGCACGCCGCTCTCCTTGCCCCGCTGGGCCCACTCGCCCAAGGCGCTCATCACATAGCCCGGGTCGACCTTATTGTCCTTGTGCGCCCCGACGCCGACTTCCACGTACTTGGCGAGCGCGTCGGGCGCGGTGTTGGGCTTCTCGAAATGGAGGCGCATGAGCTCCAGGGACTTCTCCAGGTTGGACTCGAGGCCGGCCAGGTACACGCTCGATGTCTCCTCCCCGCAGCCGGTCGAGAGCGTGGTGCCCAAGGCGTAGAGCGCCTTCTTGAAGCGCTCCGCGCTCATGTCTCCCGCGCCGGAGAGATCGAGGAGGTCCATGGCCGCGCACAGGTTCCGCTCGTGGCGCCTGCCCCGGTCGAAAACGAAGGAGAGCGCGAAGAGGTCGTTGATGGGGTTCTTCGCGGTGATAAGCTCGCCCCAAGGGGTCTTGAGCCTGGAGTAGTCCTTGTTTTCGGCGATCCACCTGGGTTCGATGGGTTTCGCCGGCATCGCCGCGATCTCGCGGTAGAACTTCGACTCGCGCGTGCGGTCGATGTCGAGCTTGCTGAAGCCCGGCTTGGGCATGGAGGGGATCTCGGGCTTGCCGCGCCTGCGGTAGGCGGCCACGCGGCCCCCGCCCAGATAGGCGCGCGCCGCCCAAAGGACGTCCTCCTTGGAGACCTTGCGCAGGCGCTCCAAGCGGCCCGCGGCCTGGGGCCACTCTTGATAGCGCAGGAAGGAGTCGGCCATGACGCTCACGCGCGCGTCATTGGACTCGAGCTTGCGCTTCTCGCCGATCTCGAAGTCCGTGATGACGGCCTTGAGGTCACCCTCCGAGAAGGCGCCGGACTTGAGCTTCTCCACCGTCTCCAGGAGCAGGGCCTCGGCCTGCTCCAGGGTCTGGCTGTCCTTGGGCACGGCCCACAGGTACCAAGCCCCGGCCTCGTTCATGAAATCCGGGCCGGACCCGGCGGACTTCACCTTCTGGGCCTGCACGAGGTCCAGGTTGATGATGCCCGCGGCCGAGTTGTCCATGACCATGTCGAGCACGGTGAGCGCGTCGCGGTCGGGATGGCCGAAGGGCGGCAGGGGCCAGGCCAGGATGACCTGCTCCTCGGCCTCGTAGGCGACCTCCGTGCGCACGACCCCGGTCGCCTTGGGAACCTCGAAGGGCTCCGGAGCGGCGAGCGGCTTGGGCTTCAGGGTTCCGAAGGCCTTTTCCAGCAAGGCGAGCGTCTCCTTGCGGTTGAAGTCGCCGGCGAGGGCGATGGCCATGTTGTTGGGGGCGTAGAACTTGTCATAGAAGGCGTACATCTTGGCCAACGAGGGGTTCTTCAAGTGTTCGATGGAGCCCAGGGTGGTGCGGCCGTAGGGATGCGCGCCGAAGAGGGCTTTGCCCAAGGCCTCGTTGAGGATGCGTCCGGCGTTGTCCAAGGACCGGTTCTTCTCCTCGTAGACGGCCTCCAATTCGCTCTGAAAGAGGCGGAACACCGGCTTGGAGAAACGATCCGACTCCAGCTTGGCCCAGGCCGGCATGCGGTTCTTGGGCATGTCGCAGACATAGACGGTGCGCTCGTTGGAGGTGAAGGCGTTGATGCCCCTGAAACCCATGCTCTTATAGGCCTTGTCGATCTCATTGGGCACCGCGTAGCGCGAGGCCGCGATGTTGACCTCGTCGATGCGGCCGTAGACCTCGCGCCGGCGGGCGGTGTCCGTGGTCGTGAAGAGGTCCTCGTAGAGCTTGGAGATGCGCTCGAGATGGTCCTTCTCCGCGGAGTAATCGAGCGTGCCGAGCTTGGAGCTGCCCTTAAAAAGCATGTGCTCCAGGTAATGCGCCATGCCCGTGCTCTCGGAGGGATCGTGCCGGCTTCCCGCGCGCACCGCGATCCACGCGCTCACCCGCGGTTCCTGGGGGTTGGGGCTCAGGTAGACGGTGAAGCCGTTGGAGAGGCGGTGCACGCTGACCTGGAGCGGGTCCGACGCCAAGGGCGCCTCCAGCGTCCGCGGCAGGCGGGAAGTCTCCGGCCAGGCGGCGGACTCGGCGAAGGCCGGGGCCGCGGCGCACAACAGGATGAGGGCCAGCAAGGATCGATTCATGGTCTTCTCCATACTATCAGGGCTTCAAACCACGGTCCCGGCCGGAGGAACGCCTCCGGCCGCGAGGATGAGGCGCGCGGCTTCGCGGCCGGAGCGCACGCACTCGGGCACGCCCACGCCGCGATAGGAGCCGCCGGCCAGGATGAGCCCCGGCTGGGCGGACAGGCGCTCCTGCATGCGCGAAAGCCTTTCGGCGTGGCCCACGGTGAACTGCGGGTTGGCCTTCTCCCAGCGATAGACCTTGGCCTTCTCCGGCTCGCGGTCAAATCCCATGATGCGCTCAAGGTCCTTGCGCACGGCGGCCACGAGCCCCGCGTCGTCCTTCTTGAGCGTCTCCTCGCGCCCGGCCCCGCCCAGGAAACAGCGGATGAGCACCTTGTCCTCGGGCACCCGGCCCGGGAATTTCGTCGAGGTGTAGGTCGCGGCCAGCACCGTGGTGGGCTCGGAGCGCTCTACGACGAAGCCGAAGCCGTCCAAGGGATGCGGGAAATCCTTGGCCGGGTAGAGCAGGCTCACCGTGGCCGTGGAGGTGAACGTGATGGAGCCCGCCAGGCCCGCGAGGACGGGATCGACCTCGCGCAGGGCCAGGGCGGCCGAGTCCGCGGGCATGGCGAGCACCAGGGCGTCGGCCTCTTGGACCTCGCCCGAGGAGAGCTCCACGCGCCAGAGGGCTCCCTGCCGCCGGATGGAGCGCACGCCCGCGCCGGTGCGCAGGACGCGGCCCACGCGCACGAGGAGGGCGTCGACCAGCTCGCCCAAGCCTCCGCGCAAGGCCATGAACAGCGTCAGGTCCCCCGGCGGGCGCTTGGCCGAGCCTCTTCGCATGCCCAGGAGCACGCTGCCATGCTTCTTCTCCAGCTCCAGGAACTGGGGGAAGGTGCTCTTGAGGCTCAACTCCTCCGGGTCTCCGGCGAATATCCCGGCCAGGATGGGCCCGACGATGACGCGCAGGGCGGCCTCGCCGAAGCGCCTGCGCGTGAAGTCGGCCAGGGATTCGTCCCGGTCCGGGGGAGGAGGCGGGCAGAAAGGCTCCAGGCCCATGCGCAGCTTGTCCTTGAGCGGCAGGAGGTCGCAGAGCAGGAAGGGCCAGACCTTGGTCGGGGCCATGAGCATGAGCCCCTCAGGATATTTTCGCAGCCGCCCCCGTGAGAAGACATGGACGTCCTTGCGCACCCGGTCGGTCGGCAGGAGCCGCCCCTCCAGGCCGAGCTCCCGGATGAGCTCCAAGGCCCAAGGCTTCTGCGTGATGAAGGAATCCGGCCCGGCCTCGAAGACCACGCCGCCTTCGCTCTCGCTCAGGACCTTCCCGCCGGCCCGCGCGGAGGACTCGAGGAGGGCGACTTCGGGAGCGTCACCCGCCTTGAGAAGCTCATAGGCGCAGGAGAGCCCGGCCATGCCCGCGCCTGCCACGATCACGCGCATGGCTTTAGGGCTCGCAATGAAGTAAGTGGCACATTTCGCCGGAGGCGATTTTGGAGCGAGCCGAAGCGCTGCGAGGCGCGCAGGCCTAAAGGCCTGTAAGCCGAGCAGCGCAAAGGCG
>CAYWAR010000234.1:0-4780 GCA_964455765.1 uncultured Elusimicrobia bacterium | reverse complement strand
GCACATACAAGGTGAAGATGAGGAACACCGTATTCTGCGGATAGAAGTACATGAGGATGAGCGCCCCGCCCGTGACCGCGAAGAGCTTCGCGTTGCGGCGGTCGACGCCGTGCGAGGACTTGAACGCGGCGTAGGGGATGGTGGACACCATCAGGAGCCCGAGGCCCACCACCAGGAAGGGCCCCAGCCCGGCGAGGAAGGGGATGCTCACCAGCACGGGACCCAGGCTCTGCGAGGCGCTCCCGTCCTCCACGATGCAGTAGAGCAGGACGAAGGAGGCGAGAAGCCCGGCCCCGGCCGGGATGGGCAGGCCGGTGAAATGGGTCTTGGACCCCTGGCCGGATTGGGCCACCGCGTTGAAGCGGGCCAGGCGCAGGCCGCCGCCCACCGCGTAGAGGAGGGCCGCGATGGTCCCCCATGCGCCGTAGTCCTTGAGCAGAAGCTCGTACATCATGTAGGCCGGGGCCACGCCGAAGGTCAGGAAATCGGCGAGAGAGTCGAACTCCACGCCGAAGGAGCTCTCCCCGTGGACCAGGCGCGCGATGCGGCCGTCGAGCATGTCGAAGGCGATGCCGCCCAGGATGCAGGTCGCGGCCGTGGTGAACTCCTCGAGCGAGGCCGCGAGCAGGGAGTAGAACCCGCAGGCCATGTTCCCGAAGGTGAAAAGAGAGGGCGCGAGCACCTGCCCCGAGCGCTTGATCTTGGCCCTGTCCATCAGCTTTTCCCGGGTCCGGCCGCCGTCCAGCGCGCCAAGGGAGTGACTCCCCCGACCACCCGGTCCCCGGGCTTGACCACGGCCTCGGCGGAGGCCGGGAGGCGGAGGGCGACCTGCGAGCCGAACTGGATGAGCCCGTAGCGCATCCCGGCCACGGCCCGCTCCCCCGGCGCCACCCAGCAGCGGATGCGCCGGGCGATCAGACCCGTGATCTGTTCGACTTCCACGGACTCCCCGCGCCCGTCCGGCGCGATGCGGACGATGCTGCGCTCATTGCGCCTGGCGTCGGGCTTCATGGCCGCGACGAAGCCCCCCCTTTCGAAGCGCACGCTCTCGATGCGGCCGGAGCAGGGCAGGCGCTGGACGTGCACGTCGAATATGGAAAGGAACACGCGCACCGTCACCGTGCCGCCCGGGCCCTCCTTTTCCGCGCTGAGCACGCGCCCGTCGCCCGGGGAGTAGAGGACGCCGGAGTCCACGGGCAGGGGCCGGTCGGGGTCCCGGAAGAAATAGGCGCAGAAGCAGGCGAAGGCCAAGCCCAGGGTCGTGAGAGCGCGCCCGGCCCAGCCCAGGGGCGGAGCGAAACCCGCGGCCGCCGCGGCGAGTCCCGCGAAGATGTAGGGCAACCCGAACTTGGCTATCGGCATAGTCATCCTTTTGACGCCCGCGTCGATCCTGGGCAGGGTGGGGGTCGAACCCACACGGCCTTTCGGCCACGGGATTTTAAGTCCCGCGTGTCTGCCGGTTTCACCACCTGCCCACTAGTCGCGTCCCGGCCCGAGGCCGGGAGGTTTCGTTCCGCTGCGCGGAACATCCCCCTCGCTTCGGGAGGTATTGCTCCGCTCGGCGCTCCGCAAGGGGAACCCAGGTTCCCCCTTTCGTCGTCGCTCGGCTTTCGTCCTGCGGACGGCGCCTCGCTGAACCCCTCCTGAAAGGAAACGCTCGCCAGGAGGGCTGACCCCCCACTATGGTGCGGCGGGCCATGCCGCCGCGTCCTCATAGCGTCCCGGCACTTGCGTCGCGATTCTATCATGTAACCGACGGGACGGCAATTCGGTTTACCGGCGCGGGGGCATTTGCTAACCTCTCCGCATCCCAGGAGGAAGAACATGCCCCGAGCACGCGCGCGACACATCCTCGTCGCCTCCAAGCAGGCCTGCGAGGACCTCAAGAAGAAGATCGAGTCCGGGACCGATTTCGCCCAGATGGCGAAGGAGCACTCCCAATGCCCTTCGGGAAAGCAGGGCGGAGACCTAGGCGAGTTCTCCCAGGGGCAGATGGTCCCCGAGTTCGACAAAGTGGTCTTCTCCGGGGAGTTGGGCCTCGTCCACGGCCCGGTCAAGACCCAGTTCGGATACCATCTCATCGAGATCACCAGCCGCAAGTAACCGCGTCGAGGATGGGTCCCTTGCGCCGCCTCACGCCCATCCTCGGCGCGGTCGTTTCCCTCGCGCTGGCCCGCCCCGTCGGCGCGGCCGCCTGCGAGCTCCCCCCCTCCCTGCGGGGCATCCCCGTCCCGGCGCGCTCGCTCTCCGCCTCGGACGCCTGCCTCGTCGACTCGGTGATCCGCGACCCGGCCACCGCCTCCACCGCGGGCCCGGCGCACACGCCGCTGGAGCGGCCGCTCTTCGACTTCCTCATCGACCACCCGGAAGCCGGGGCGGAGCTCGCCCGCGCTCTCGCCGTCGAGAACATCGTGTTCCGCCGCGAGGGGCCGGACCGGTTCTGGGCCGACGACAAGGACGGGAGCGCGGGGACGCTGCGCCTTCTCTCCAAGTCGGAGACGGAACGGCTCTATTATTTCGACTGCGTCCACGACGAGCCGTTCTATTGGCCGGTGCGGGTGCGCGTCGTCCTCCTCATGAAGAACGAATCCCTCCCCCCGTCGGCCGGCGGCGGCCAGAATTCGACTCTCGCCGTCTATACCCGCATCGAGGATCCGGTCATCCGGACGCTCATCTCCCTCTTCGGGCGCGCCGCCCGGCGGGTCGTCTCGCGCAAGGCCGTCAAGGGCATGAAGCTCAGCTCCCGCCTGGGAGCCGCGCTCCGCCGGCGCCCTCTCGACGCCTTGCGCGCCCTCCCGGCCATGCCGCTGGGCCCCGCGGAGCGCAAGGAGCTCGAGGCCCATCTCACGCGGCTCCTCCCATGAGTCCCGGCGCGGGCCGATGGGCGGCCGTCCTGGCCCTGCCGGCCTTGTTCGCCCTGGGCTGCGCCGCTCCCCTGCGGCGGGCGGACCCGCGCCCCCGGCCTCCCAGGGCCGCCCCCCCTCTGGCCAAGGCGGTCGTGCGGACCGCGCGGACCTATCTCCCGGAGGAGGAGAAAGGCCGGCCCGCGCCCAAGGATTGCTCGGATTTCGTCCGGAAGGTCTTTTTGGAGAACGGACTCCAGCTCCCGCGCACCTCCCTGGAGATGGCCTCTCTCGGGAAAACCGTCCGGTCCTCCCGGGACCTGCGCATGGGGGACCTCGTCCTATTCTCCGGCGAGAAGGTCGGCCGAAAGGTCGGCCACGTGGGGATCTTCGTGGGAAACGGGATCTTCATCCACCAGGCCAAGCCGGAGACGGGCGTCATGATGGAGAGCCTTTTCAGCGACTACTACCGCAGGCGCTACCTCGGCGCGCGCCGCGTCATCGATTGACTTCGTCGCGGCCGCCGGCAGATGGACCGGCAGGGTGAAGCGGAAGGTGGAGCCGCGGGAGGGCTTGCTCTCGACCTCGATGGCCCCCCCTTGGAGCTCGACTAAAGACCGCGAGAGGGCCAGCCCGAGGCCGGACCCTTCCGGACGGCCTTCCTCGGGGCCGACCTTGGAGAAGAAACGGAAGAGCTTGCGCTGATCCTCCTGCGAGATCCCGCGTCCCGTGTCCCGCACCGAGAATCCGACCGTCCCCGCATGGTCCCGGCGACCGGGCTCGGCCGACACTTGGATGCTCCCTCCGGCCGGAGTGAACTTGATGGCGTTGGAGATGAGGTTGACAAGCACCTGGACGGTCCGGCGGGGGTCGGCGGCGACCTTCGCGCAGGACTGGGAGCAGGCCGCCGAGAGCTTGATCCCGTTCTTGCGGGCCCAGGGCTCGAGGGACTCGACCGCCTCGCGCACCAGGGCGGCGGGCTCGCAGGCCTGCGTGGAAAGCGTCATGCGCCCGGACTGGACCTGGGAGAGGTCGAGGATGTCGTCGATGAGCCGCTTGAGGCGCTCGGTGTTCCTGAGCGCGATGGCCAGGGTCTGGCCGTCCTCCCGCCCGGAGCAGGCCCCGCTCTCCTCGATGAGCTCCAGGGCGCAGCGGATGGCGGTGAGCGGAGCGCGCAACTCGTGGGTCAGGTACGCGGTGGTCTTCTTGGAGAGGTCGCTTTCCATGGTCCGCCTCCGTGCTCTCCTTGAGTATGGAGCCCGAAAGGCCGGGAAACATGAAGAAATCCTGAACGAGAGGATCTACCGGGGACGGGGGGCGTCCAATTCGCGCATCTTGCGCCTTTCCAGCCAGTACCAGGAGCCGCCGAAGATGAAGAACAGGGTCAGGGAGAGAGTTCCGCCTCCGAGGAACACGAAACGGATGAAGCAGAGCGCGGCCAGGAAGAACAGCGTCCACCGGAAGGCCCTGCGCTGTCTCACTTCTCCTCGCCTTCCCCGCCTCCCTTCCCTTCCTCCTGCGCGGGCGGAGCCTCTTCCTCGGCCGGTTTCTCCTCCGAGGGAGCGTCCGTGGAGGATTTCTTAGGCGAGGCCTCTTCCTCGAGTTCGCCCCGCGACCCGCCCTCGGGCTTGGGCTCCTCCGCCGCCGGGGCCGCTTTCTTGGGGGGGGCCTCTCCTGCTTCCTCGTCCGATTCGGCGGCCGGCTTGGGAGCCGGTTTTTCCTTCTTCTCCCAGGGCCTGCGCTTGCCCGGCCGCTTGGAGGACTTCTTCTTCGCGGCCGCGCCCTTGCCCCCCTTCTTGGCCTTGACTCCCTTCTCGCTGCCGGTGATGGGCTCTCCGCGGGCGTTGAATTTATATACGGATCGGCTCTCCCGGGAGCTGGAGATGTATTTCGAGTCGTCGTAGTCGCGCGAGGAGAACTTCTTCTTCTCGGCCGCC
>CAYWAR010000233.1:0-4785 GCA_964455765.1 uncultured Elusimicrobia bacterium | reverse complement strand
GTCCAGTCCGGGACGCCGTTGCGGTCCCGGTCGTTGTCCGGCGTCAGGTCGCCGCTCTCCTCTGCGGCGCGGATCATGTACAGGGCGATGCGGTCTTTGAAGGATCCGGTGGGGTTGTGGCCCTCCAGCTTGGCGTAGATGTTGATGCTGGGCTTGGGGCTGGAGTGCTCCAGCCGCACGTCGGCTCCCGCGCGGGTCCCGAAGGTGACCGCGCGCTCCCCCAGGCGGGGAAGCAGGGTGCGCAGCCGCATGTCGTCGAGATTGAGAACCACCGGCGCGTGCGCCGGGAGGGCTTCGAGGAGCTCGGATTTGGCCTTGAGCGTGCCTTCGAGGCTCCCGAAGAACTCCAGGTGGGCGGAGCCGATGTTGGTCAGGACTCCGAGCGTCGGGCGCGCCACCCGGCAGAGCGCGGCGATGTCCCCGGCCTTGGAGGCCCCCATCTCGAACACGCCGAAGCGATGCTCCTTGCCCAACTCCAGGACGGAGAGAGGGAGGCCGACCTCGTTGTTGAAATTGCCGGCATTGGCGCAGACGGGCCCCTTCTGGGAGAGGGCGGAGCGGAGCATCTCCTTGACCGTCGTCTTGCCGTTGGACCCCGTGATCGCGGCGACCGGGACGGCGAAGCGGGAGCGATGCGCGGCCGCGATGTCCGAAAGGGCCGCGAGGGTGTCCGGCACTTCAAGCACGTGCTCCGGCCGGTCCTTGGGCAGGGAGGCTCCGCGGCGCACGATCCAGCCGGAGGCTTCGCGCGCGGGCCGGGCATCGAGCAGGTCGTGCGCGTCGAAGCGGGGCCCCTTGAGCGCCAAGAATACCTCGCCGGCGCGCAGGGTCCGGCTGTCGGTGGCGATCCTGCCCGCGGGACTCTGGGGAGCGCCGCGCACCAGCGTCCCGCCCGCGGCTTGCGCGAGGGCTCCCCACGTGGTCTGAAGGTCCATGATGGTCAACATTTTCCGCTGTCTTTCAAGGCGGCCAGGGCCACCTCCCGATCGTCGAAACGCACCGCCCGGGCGCCGAGGATCTGCGCGTCCTCGTGCCCTTTTCCCGCGATCAAGACGACGTCCCCCGGCTGGGCGAGCCGGACGGCCTCGAAGACGGCTTCCTTGCGGTCGGGGACGATTCTATAATTTTCGCGCTTCGAAAGGCGGATGCCCTCCTCGATCTGGCGGAGTATCTCGAGAGGATCCTCCCCCCGGGGATTGTCGCTGGTGGCGATGGCGAGATCCGAACCCGCCGCGGCCGCGGCGCCCATCGGGCCCCGCTTTCCCGCGTCCCGCTCCCCCCCGCAGCCGAAGACCGTGAGGATGCGTCCCCGGGTGAGGGAGCGCAGGCAGTCGAGCACGGCCGCGAGCGCGTCCTCGGTGTGGGCGTAATCCACGAAAACGGAGAAGCCCTGCCCGGCTTCCACGGGCTCCAGACGGCCCGGGACGCGCTTGAGGGCGGCAATACCCTCGATGATCCGGTTCTCCGGCAGGCCCAGCGACCACGCCGCGGCCGCCGCCCCCAGGGCGTTGCGCAAGTTATGGCGTCCGATCAGACGCATGCGGATCGCGGTCTCCCGGCCCGCGTGGGAGAGGCGGAAGGTGGCGCCCTCGAGGGTGAGGGCCTCTCCGCCGGCGCGGAAATCGGCCCCCGCGCCGAACCCAAAGGTGGCGATCCTCGCACCGGAGATGAGGCGCTGAAGGCGGGCGCAGGAGGCGTCGTCCCTGTTGAGCACGGCGACGCGCGCGGGCTTGGGACTGGAGGGCCGAGTCAGCAGATCGAAGAGCCTGGCCTTGGCTTCGAAGTAGGCCTCCGGGGTCTTGTGGAAGTCCAGGTGGTCGCGGGCGATGTTGGTGAGCACGGCGGCGTCGAAGGAGACCTCGTCGGCTCTTTTCAAGGCGAGGCCGTGGGAGGAGACCTCCATCGCCACGTGCGTGGCCCCTCCCTCCCGCATGCGCGCGAGGAGGCGTTGGAGCTCGAGGGAAGGGGGCGTGGTGTTCCCGGCTTTTTCCAAGAGCCGATGCCCCAGCCGGTGGCCGACGGTGCCGATCACGCCGGGAGTCTTCCCGCAGCGGCTGAAGATGGACTCGAGGAGGAAGGTGGTGGTGGTCTTCCCGTTGGTCCCGGTGACGCCCACCACCGCGAGGGAGGCGGAGGGGTCCCCGTAAAACGCGCAGGCCATGCGTCCCATCGACTCCTCCACCCGTTCGGCCTTGACCCAGGAGACGGGCCGATGGGGGGCGTCCTTGCGCAGGAGCGTCATGGGCGCGGGCGGGGGGCCCAGTTCGCTGAGCACCGCCGCGGCTCCCCGCTCGACCGCCTCCCTCACATGGCGGTTGCCGTCGGTGCGGGAGCCCGGGATCGCGATGAAGAGGGAGCCGGGCTCCACGCTCCGGGAATCGAGGGAGATGGAACGGATGTCGACCTCCACCTCCCCGCTGACGCAGGAGGCCCCGGATCCGGAGAGCAGTTCCTTGAGCCTCATGGCTTGCGGGAGGGTGAGGGCCCCAGGGGGGCCGGGCCCGACGCCGGCGCCCCGACCAGACGCGAGGCGTTGGGGCCGCTGGCTACCCGCAATGCCAACGGCTGATCCGGGGGCACGGCCCCCAGGGCGAGGAGGGAACGGGCCAGCT
Organism: uncultured Elusimicrobia bacterium; assembly: GCA_964455765.1. Taxonomy (GTDB): domain Bacteria; phylum Elusimicrobiota; class Elusimicrobia; order UBA1565; family UBA1565; genus CAYHRV01. Next base: position 2,173 of record CAYWAR010000233.1, on the reverse strand, counting down.
TCGCGAAGACGGGGGCCGCCACCTCGGAGCCGTAATAGCCCACGCGGGGACTGTCGATGGCCACCAAGATGGTGAAGCGGGGATCGGGCAGGGGGGCGTAGCCGATGAAGGAGGAGAGGTAGTCCGAGGCGGAATAGCGTCCCGTCGCGGGGTCTATCTTCTGGGCGGTCCCGGTCTTGCCGGCCGCGCGATATCCGGCGAGCCTCGCGCTCTGTCCCGTCCCGCGCAGGACCACTCCTTCGAGGATGGAACCCAGCTGGGCGACGGTCTTCTCCGATGCGACGCGGCGCAGTCTCACCGGACCGGGAGCCGGTTCCCCTCCCACGGCGAGGATGAGCCGCGGCTCCATGAGGGAACCGCCGTTGGCCAGGGCGGAGAAGGCCGAGATCAGTTGGATCGCCGTCACGGCGACCCCCTGCCCGAACCCCGCGTTGGCCAGGCGCACCGGGTTCAGGGCGGAGTGGGCGGGGAGCAGTCCGGCGCTCTCCCCGGGAAGGGGCAGCCCCGTCTTGTAGCCGAAACCGAAGGTGCGGCAGTGGCGATGGAAGTTCTTGGCGCCCACGCGCAGGGCCAGCTTCGCCGTCCCGATGTTCGAGGACCGCTCGATGACCTCGGCCAGGGTGATCACCCCTTCGGGCTCATGGTCCTTGAGGGTGACGCTCGGAGTCAGCGCCCAACGCCCCCCTTCGCAGTCGAGGGTGTCGGTCGGGGCGAATATCCCACCCTCCAGGACCGCGGCCGCGGCTACGATCTTAAAGGTGGAGCCCGGCTCGAAGACGTCCTGCAGGGCGGCGTTGCGCCTCGGGTCCGGCGGATAGACGGCCGCGGCCAATAGGTCGCCGGAACGGGGTTCCTGGACCAGGACGATGCCCTTCTTCGCCTTATGGCGGAGGACGGCCTCCCGCAGTTCGACTTCCGCAAAGTATTGGGCGCTGCGGTCCAGGGTGAGGCGAAGCTCCGCGGGAGCTTCGCCCTCCTCCGAGACCGGGTCGGCGGGCATCGTGCGGCCCGAACCGTCCCGCACCAGGCGGATCTTGCGCGAACGGCCTCGAAGCTTGGAGTTGAAGGTGAGCTCCAGCCCCGCCGTCCCGTTCCCATCGGAGTCGACGGCCCCAAACAGGGACCGGCCAAGGTCCCCGTTGGGATAGACCCTCGCCTCCTCGGGCGCCAGTCCGACCGTCGCCAGTCTCCCGGCCCTGACCTTGGCGGACTCTTGCGCCGTCAGCTTTCTTTTGAGCCATAGGAAGCGGCGGCCGGGTTTGGCTTGGGCGAGCAATCCCTCGGGCTCGAGGCCGAGCATGGCGGCTGCGCCTCGGACCGCCTTGCGCGCGGCCTCGGGTTCCGCGGGGAGGTCGAGGAAAGCCGACCACACGGGCTGGGATTGGGCCAGGACCCTTCCGCGGCGGTCCACGATGATTCCTCGGGGGATGATCTCCAGGTCCTGGCCGCCGGTTTCGGCGGCGGCCCGCTGCAAAAACCGCTCATGGCGAACGATCTGGAGCCAGCTCAGGCGCAGGGACAGCGGGACCAGGGGGAGGAGACAGAGCAGGGCCGCCAAGCTCAGGCGGGCCCGGGTATCCATGCGCCTAACGCCAGAGGAAGCTGAGGACTTTGTGCCCGTCCGCGCGCAGGGCGGGCCGCCCGAGGTGGATCTGGCTCTCGGGGTCGGGCCGGGACATGCCGAGGCGCGCCTCGGCATCCTGGGCGAGCCGCTCGGGGGCGTTGAGCCGGGCTAGTTCCACCCGCAAGCCCTCGTTGAGCTCGCTCTGGCGGCGCATCTGTCGGCGCATCTGGCCGGCCTCGTAGCCGACCCGAACCGCCTGCACCTGCTGCCAGAGGAGCAGGGACGCGAGGGCCAGGCCCGATGCCAGCAGGGTCAATGTCGTTCGTTTCATGATGTCACCCGGGGAAATCGGGGGAGGGGAGCCGCGCTCCCCTCCCAGGTCCAGTCCGCTGCTTAGGGGCACCTCCTCTGTGCCGCTCCGGAGTCCTTGCGCATCCCGTGTTGTCTCTCCCCGCCGGGCGCGGCCTTTTCCGCGTCCATCGTCTCAAATTCGGCGGGCACCCCGCCGAGTAGGTGCCCACCAGATCTTCCGCGTCCTCCGTCCCGTTCGGCCGCGAACGCTTCGGTCGCGGGGGGGACGGTCCTGCGACGCCTTTGCGTCCAAATTCG